>DATBTN010000026.1 GCA_036559195.1 Candidatus Baltobacteraceae bacterium | reverse complement strand
ACGCGGACTTTGTCGGCGAGACGCATGGCGCGCATCGCTTTGATGAACCACCAGGTCGTGTCGAGTTCGTACCAGGCTAGGCCGTGGCGTGCCGAGTACGGGAACGCGTGGTGATTGTTGTGCCAGCCTTCGCCGAAGGAGAGCAGCGCGACCCACCAGGAGTTGGTGGAACGGTCCGTCGTCTTGTACGAGCGATAGCCGACCGAATGCGCGGCGCTGTTGACCAGCCACGTCGTGTGGTAGCTGAAGACCAGGCGCACGAAGACGCCCCAGATTACGAACGGCCAGCCGCCCATCAAGAAGAGCGCGAGCCCGAGCGCGATCTGCATCGGAAGATGAATGTAGGCGAGTGCGCGATAGAACGGATCGGCAACCAGATCCGGCGCGTAGCGCTTGAAGTCTTCGGCGGTGGTCGGAACGCTGTCGTTCTTTCCGAAGATCCAGGTGATGTGCGCCCACGTCAAACCCTTTTGGGTCGAATGGGGATCGCCTTCGTTATCGGAGTGCGCGTGATGGATGCGATGGGTCGCAACCCACGTGATCGGATCGCCTTGAAGCGCGAGCGCGCCGAAGATCGCGGTCAGATACTCGAGCGGGCGCACCATGCGCAGGCTGCGATGCGTCAAACACCGGTGATAGTTCAGCGTTACACCGAACGCGCCGGTGATGTAGGCGATGATCGCGGCGGCGAGCACGGCCCACCAAGAGAAGAACATCGGCAAGAGCGCCAACAGGGCGCCGAGGTGAATAATGAGAAGACCGATACCGTTCGGCCAATTTGGACGAGCTTCGCGCATGTGCGGGACCTTCGGGGTCGCCTCCGAGAGTCCGCTCCTTCCTGTGATAAGAATCGGCCTATCGTTTTTTACGCGCAACCGATTGCTTGGTAAGCAAACAACAGCGCCCGGGATTTGAATCCGGGCGCTGTCGTTGCTGCACTAGGAGGTACGAGTGATTGCCGTTAGACGAGGCCCGCGCGGATCGCGTAGACCGCGACTTGCGTGCGTGCGGTCAGGTTCATCTTCGCCAAGATGTGCGAGATGTGGTTCTTCACGGTTTTGTCGCTCAGCGAGAGGCGCGTGCTGATCTCTTTGTTGGAGAGACCCTCGGCAACCAAGCGCACGACTTCGAGTTCGCGATCCGACAGCGTTGAGGTATCGTGGCTACCCGAGAGCGGTCCGCTCAGCGGGATCGCGGCCAGATGCCGGGGATGCTCGCTGCTGCCGCCTTGCGGACCCATACCCTTGACCGTATCGAGCATCGCGCCCACGCTCATGGAACGCAATTCGTCGAGCAGGGCGACCTTCGCGTTCGGGGCGACCCGCTGAAGGAAGGCGCGGGTGCCTGCGGCATCCGATGGGCGCCCGGCGGTATCGAGGACCACCACGTCGGGGCGCAGCTGCGCGATTGGGGCAGTGCCGATAGTCGGCGATTCGCCCAGCACGTTGAGATCGGGATCGAGCGCCAGCAGCTTCGAGAGCGCTTGCGAAACGAGGGGATCTTTGCCAATAACGAAGACCCGAGCTCCGTTAGAGATTTGCGGTAGAACGGTCATACTTCAGACTCCCGACTCTTTAGTACCTGGGATGTAGAAACTCGACCCGGTCACAAACGATGCGTGTCCCCGGGTCTCTGAATAGACTGTACCCGGCCTCGTTTTCATGGGTCTTACGGCCTAGACGACATCCCTTACAAAGTGCTTACACCGCCGGGAGGAGCTACCGGTACCCTTCGTGTTACACTAGCGGCTACAGATGCAAGAGCCCGCGAGCGCCGGTCACGTAGAGATCCGGCGGACTTCACTCTTGGAGCGGCTGGATAGAGTCCGGCCTAAGATCGTTGCGCTCATCGCTCCGGCCGGGTTCGGCAAATCCACCCTCGCGCGCCAATTAACCGAGGGGCGCGAAGGGTCCGCGGTTTGCGATACCGCCGGCATCACCGACGATCTGGACCTGGCGCGCCGCCTGTTGCCGGCGCTTGCCTTGGAGAATCCCGAACGTACCCAGTCGCTGACGCAACGCGAGCTGATGCTCGGCGACGTTGGTTCCAGCGTCGCCGAGCGCGTTAATCTGGCCCTTGAGGCGTGGAAGCTGCCGACCGGCGAAGCGACCTTCGTGTTCGAGAACGCCGAAGCGATCGCCAACAACGCAAGCGCCCGGGAGTTCCTTGCCCGGCTGCTCGGTCACAGACCCGCCGGGCGAACCGTCGTCCTCTGCACGCGCGAGTCGATGCGCGTCCACCTCACGCGATTCGCGCCGCCGCACGAAATCATGACGCTGCGCGCGGCCGATCTCGCCTTCGACGACCACGAAATGTCGCGCATCTTCGACGAGATCTCCGGCAATCCGATTACGATCGATCGCATTCGCGAAGTCTCCAAGGGCTGGCCGATCGCGGTCTTTCTCTTAAAGCGCTTCGCGAACGAAGGCCGCATCGAAAAACTCCTCGACAAGCTCGACGATATCGCGTTTGAAGAACTGCACGATTATCTCGCCGATCAGATCCTCACGTCGCTCGATCCACATCTGATCGAGGCGCTCTTCGCCTGCGCTGCGATTCCAAATGCGACCTCGAGCGATCTGCGTCTGGTGCTGGCGAGCGAACAGTCGATGCGGGCGCTGGTGGATTTTGCCAAAGAGTCGCCGTTCTTGGAGCGTTCGCCCGAGGGCGTCTACTCCGTCCATCCGCTGCTCAGCTCGCTCTTGCTCGAACACCGCGAGGAGCGCCGCGTCGAGCTGCTCGCCGGCGTCGCCGATGCCTACGTCACCGTCGGCGATTTCCAACGCGCGGCGGAGCTGCAACTGGCACGCGGCGATCGTTCGGCGGCGGCAAACGCCCTCGGACAGCATGAAGTGATGGCGGATCATACGCCGTCGATGCAATACGCGCGCGCGCTCTCGTCGCTCGATCGCACGCTCGTTCAGCAGTATCCGCGCCTCTGGGCCGTAACGGCGATGTATCGCGTCTTCTGCGTCGATACCGAAGAGCTCTTCGATGAAGCCGAAGCGCTCTGGCGTACGCTCTCGCCCGAAACGACGCCGATCGAACGCTATTACATCATCGCGATTCGCGTCCTTTTTATGAGTTATATCGGGCTGCTCGACGATGCCGAAGAGATTTTGGACCGGTTCGCGATCGAAAACGACGTGCCGGCCGAGCCGCGAGCGCCCATCCACGGCTACGTCACGTCGATCCGGGGCGTCTTGCGCGCGCGCAGCGGGCGGTTGACCGAGGCCGAGCGCGATCTCACCCTGGCCTTACCGTACGCGCAAGTTCAAGACATTATGCTTTCACGCACGCTCTCCGCGCTCGGCGCCGAAGTGGCGCGCGTGCGCGGCGAATTCCCCGTCGCTCGGCAGTTTATCGAGCGCGCACTCGGTACCGCGCGCTCCTCGGGGCTGCCCAATTACATCGCGCTCGAACTGGCCGAGGCCGCCTTCGGCGCGTGGTTCTCCGGCGAAGACGCACTGCTAACGCGCCACGGTGCCGAACTCGATGCGATTGTCGCCACCAACGGCGTGCGGGGTTTGGCGTATTTCGCCGCCGTCGCGCGCGGCCGCGCGGCCGAACCGAAGGACGCCGACCAGTTGCGCTGGGTGCTTTGCGGTCAGCTGATGGCCGCGGCGAGTGCGAAAGATTCGATGCAGGCGATCAAACATGCCAACTCCGCGCTCGCCGCCGCGGAGCAGTATCGCAGTCCGTTTCTGGAGGCTCTCGCGGCGACGGCCGTCGCGCTCTACGATGACGTGAATTTCGACGAGATGATGGGTCGCGCCGCCACCTGCGCGGCGCGCTGCGATTCGCTGCCTCTTCAAAGCGCGGTGCGCGCGATTGCCGAACGCCGCTCGCAATTCGGCATGCTCGACGCGTTCGTCGCGCGACTTCAGCGCGATCGCGTCGAGCGTATACCGATGCTTGAGATCGAACTCGCAACCGGCGCGGTGCGCAGTCTCGGGCGCGAGGTCACGCTCTCGGAACGCGAGGCGGCATTGCTCGTAGCCCTCGCGTTGCGGCGCGAAACGGTGCCGCGCGCGCGCATGGCCGATCTGCTCTGGCCCGATTTGGAAGAATACGCGGCGCGCAACGCGCTAAGCGTCTGTCTGCACCGCCTGCGCGCGCACCTGGGGAACGACAAGGCCATCCTGCGCTTGAGCGACGGCTATCGACTGCACGACGACGTGCGCGTCGATCTCTGGGAGTTCGATCGCATCGTGAGTGCGATTCGTTCGCGACCGGCGCTCGGCGAGGCCGAACGCGCCGTTCTTTGGGCGACGCATGCGAAATTGCGCTCGCAGCGTCCTTCGCGCATGGAGACGTGGGAGTGGTTCGAGCCGACCGAGCGTCATCTCGCGGAATTGCGGCTCGAGGTCGCACATCGGCTCGCGAGCGATTTGCTCAGCCACGGTGAATTGCGCAAGGCGCTCGAACTCGCGCTCGAGATGATCGAGTACGACGCCTGCGACGAATCGGCTCGCGAGATCGCGATCAGCGCGCTCCTGCAGAGCGGCGATCGCGCCGCCGCCATGCGGCACTACCGGCAGTATCGTGAAACGCTGCTGGCCGAACTGCAGTGCGAACCGTCGGACGCCATTAAAACGCTCGTCGGACTAGCCGGCAAGAAAGCCTAAGACGTGCTCCATCATCTGATCCTCGCGGCGGCCGTGCTCGTCTCGGCGGGCCACGAAGGCCGGCCGCAGAACTGCGCCCGCTTTCCGACGCATCACTGCAACCTAGGCGCCGCCGGCGAGCGAGCGTGGACGCCGATCGTGGCCGATGAAGCGACGCGCATCCTGCGCGCGCACGGCGTCTCGGTAGTGCGCAAACCGGCCGACTTCGCCGGCCGGTACGACGTGCAGGAAGCCGTCTTCATCCACTTCGACGGCAACGCCCATCCGTGCTCGACCGGCGCGTCGATCGGCTACCACCATCGCAGCGATGCATCGGCGGCGGCGGCCTGGCGCGCGTACTATTCGCGCTATTTCCCGTTTCGCTTTATGCCCGATAACTTCACGGTGGGATTGCGCGACTATTACGGCTTTCGCCAAGTCGACGCGAGCCGCGGAGCGCTGGTGCTCGAACTGGGCGAGATCGACTGTCCCGCGCAGCGCGCTTGGCTCGCTCCGCGGTTAAAATACGTCGGTGCGCTGTTGGCGCGATTCTTGATGGGGCGGCTCGCGCACGAATGAAATGGGTGAACCGGCTCGACGGCTAAAGGGCTCGCATGCTTCTCACGCTCGTCGCGCTTCTCATTGCCTCGCCGGCTCCGTCGCCCGCGCCCAAGCCGCTCGCGCAGATGCAGTGGCGCAACGTTGGGCCGGCAGTTTCGGGAGGCCGACTCGGCGCCGTGGCCGGTACCGACGCGGATCCCGCGCTCTACTATGTCGGCGCGGCGGGTGGAGGCGTTTGGAAGAGCACCGACGCTGGCCAGGCGTGGCAGCCGGTCTTCGACAAGCAAGACGTGAGTTCGATCGGTGCGATCGCGATCGATCCGCGCGACGCGGCCACGGTGTGGGTGGGAACGGGCGAAGGCAATCCGCGCAACGACGTTAGCCAAGGCGACGGCGTCTACCGAACGACCGACGGAGCGAAGAGTTGGCAGCGCGTGCTGCCCCTGCACGACGCGCTGATTTCGAAGATCATCGTCGATCCGCAAAACAGCAATACGGTGCTGGTCGCCGTACTCGGCGATCCGTTCGCCGATTCGGCCGATCGCGGCGTCTATCGCACCACCGACGGCGGCAAGACGTGGAGCAAAACGCTCTATCTCGGTCCCGGAAGCGGCGCGTCGGATCTGGCGAGTTCTGCGAAGACGCCGAACGTGGTGTATGCCGGAATGTGGGAGTATCGCCGAACGGGCTGGAGTCTCGAGAGCGGCGGCGCGCGCGACGGACTCTTTAAATCGACCGACGGCGGCGCGACGTGGACGCAGCTTAACGGTCACGGGCTGCCGACCGATGAAGAAGGGCGCGTCGGTCTCGCCGTCGCGCCGAGCAACCCCGATCGTGTGTACGCGCTCGTTCAATCCAAGCAAGGCCTGCTCTGGCGCAGCGACGACGGAGGCGCGAGTTGGACGATGGTCAACGACGACACCGTCATCGACGAACGCCCGTTCTACTTCAATCACGTGTTCGTGGATCCCAGCGATCAGAATCATCTCTGGTCGGTCTCGGTGCATCTCACCGTGAGCGACGACGGCGGCAAACATTTTCGCGAAACGGGCCGTGGGATCCACGGCGATCATCACGCGATGTGGCTGGCTGCGGGCGCGCATCGCATCATCGAAGGAAACGACGGCGGGGCGGCGTTTTCGCACGATAACGGCGCGACCTGGGAATGGCGCAACATCATACCGATCTCGCAGCTCTACCACATTGGATTCGATCGTCGCAACCCATACCGCATCTGCGCGCCGCTACAGGATAACGGCGTCTGGTGCGCGCCGAGCGACGGCCTCTCGGAACGCGGAATCAGCTCCAGTCAGTGGCACGATATGGGCGGCGGCGACGGAACGTGGGCGATTCCCGACCCGGCCGATCCGCACTATATCTGGAGTTCGAGCGGCGGCGGCAACTTCGCGGGCGAGATGGATCTGCTCGACACGCGCACCGGCGAATCGCGCACGGTCTCGCCCTACGTGCGCGATCAAAACGTCGTCGATCCAAAGAATTTGAAGTACCGCTTCAATTGGGAGACGCCGTTCGCGTTCGATCCGTTCGATCCGCACCGCGTATACGCCGGCGGCAACGTGCTCTTCACGTCGACCGATCGCGGCTACCGCTGGCGCGCGATCAGTCCCGACCTCACGCGCGATTACAAAGCGCACGAAGTCGTGACCGGCGGCATCACGCTCGACGGAACCGGTGCCGAGACGTCCGAGACGATTCTCTACATCGAACCCTCGCGCGCCGCCCGCGGCGAGATCTGGATCGGTACCGACGACGGACTGGTGCGGTTGACGCGCGACGGCGGCAAGCGTTGGCGCAACGTCACGCCGCGCGGCATTAAGCCGTTCGGGCGCTTCGCGAGCATCTCCGCAGCGCGGCACGATGCGGCCACCGCCTACGCCGTCTACGACCTGCACATGACCGGCGATCGCACGCCGCATCTGTTCGTGACGCACGACTACGGCGTGCGCTGGACCGACCTGGGCGGCAGCTTTCCGCGCGGCGAGCAAGTGCGCAGCGTGCGCGTCGATCCGCGCGATCCCAAACTGGTCTACGCGGGGCTGGAAAATAGCTTCTGGGCGTCGTTCGACGGCGGCGAGCACTGGCGCGACCTCAACCTGAATCTGCCGCCGGTTTCGGTGCGGGATATCGCGGTGCAGCCCGACCGCAACGATCTGATCGTGGCGACGCACGGTCGCGGTGCCTGGATTCTCGACGACGTAACGCCGCTGCAGCAATTGGACCGCGCGCGCGCGGCCGGCAGTTATCTCTTCCCGATTCGCACGTCGTACGAATGGAACGAACACACGTACTTCGGCACGCACACCGACGGCGCCAACCCGCCGGCGGGAGCGATCGTCACGTTCTATTTAAGCCGGCCGGCCGCCCACGGTCCGAGTGCGGAGATTGTCGACTCCGTCGGGCAAATCGTGCGGCACTTTAGTGCAAAAGCGCTCGGCAACCGCGCCGGACTCAATCGCTTCACGTGGGATCTCGCCGAAGACGCTCCGGTCGATTGGAACTTTACATCGCCCTGGAACGACGGCTACGAAAGCGGAGCGCCGGTCTTACCCGGCACGTACACCGTCCGCATCGAAGACGACGGACAAACGCTCACGCAGCCGCTCGTCGTGGCGCAGGATCCGCGCACGACGTATCGTTCCGCGCAACTGCGCGCGCACCGCGCGATCCTGCGCGAACTCTTCGGCGATTTCGATCGGGTCGACGCCGCGCTCAACACGCTCTCCACGATCTCAGACGAAGCGCCGTTGCGCGCGAAGGCGCTCGGCGCCTCAGGCAGCGCGCAACTCGCCGCGCAGGTTTCGGCCCTCGGCGCGGCATCGAAGGCCCTCTTGCTGACGATCACCTCGAACCCGATCAACGATCAGGACAACGACTTCCTGACCGACCTGCTTCGCGAGCGATTGCAAACGACGATCGATACGCTCGGTTCGTCGTATGCGCCCCCGAGCCAAGCTCAGCGCACCGAAGCCGGCGCGCTGCACGCGCTCACCGGCGATCGGATGGCCGCTTTCGCGCAGTTCGAGCGCGCTCGCGTTGCGCCGGTGGACGCGTTGCTGCACTCCGCCAAGCTGCCGCCGCTCACCCGGCTGACGCAAAAGCCGGTTTTGCCCCCGGACGGCCGATAGAGATAGTGAGGAAGAAGGGAAGGCGAGGCGGCCAAGGATGGTGGAAGTGTTCTATCGATATCGCGTTCATCCGGCGCAGGCCCGGGCCTTCGAACACGCTTATGGCCGCACGGGTCCCTGGGCGGCCCTCTTCGCGAAGCACCCGGCTTTTCGCCGCACCCGCCTCTTCCGCCATCGGGACGATCCCTCACTCTACGTGACGGTGGACGTCTGGGAAGATCGGGCCGGTTACGACGATTTCCGCGTGGCCCACACGCTCGACTACGGCCGGCTGGACCGCCAACTCGCGCTGCTCAAGATCGAGGAGCACTTGCTCGGATTTTACGAAGGAACCGGCGAGTACCGGGAGCCGCCCGATAACACCAAGGCTTAACCGTTCGCGGACCGCCGGGGCGGGTAGACCCTCGTCAGGCGAGGAACCTCACTCGCTATGATTCGGCCCGTAGCGGCCGACGGACGGATCGACGCCGGCGGTGCATTCACCCCGATCCGTCGTCCGCGAGTCGTAGATCGGATAGCGGCGGCTGCTTTGCAGCATGTCGTGCTTCTGGTCGCCCCGGCGGGATACGGCAAATCCGTCGCCGTTCGCCAGTATCTCGAGGGGTCGGGCGAGACGTTCGTGCGCTACGACGTCGGCGCGGAGCACGCGTCGCTGCTGGGCTTCGTTCGCGGTTTCGCCGACGCCCTGCGCGAGATTGCGCCGGACGTTCGCCAGACGGTTTCGGGTGCCTACGAAAAGAGCCGGGCGTCGCGGACGCCGGGTGCCGATCTCGCGATGTGGATGCACGCGCACATCAAAACGTTTGGCGGTCTCATTGCAATCGACGATCTCCACGTTACGGAAAACGATCCGGAGGTCACGAAGTTCCTCGCGGCGCTCGTCGAGCGCACCAAGGGCCGCGCCCGCTGGCTTATCGCCTCGCGCTCGTCGCTCGACCTCCCGGTCGCATCGTGGCTGGCCTACGGCGAGATGGATCTCACGATCGACGAAGAGGACCTGAAGTTTACGTTTGATGAAGCGCGTCACGCCGCGCGCGCGTCGCTCGTCGGCGTACGCGACGACGAACTCAGCGAAATTCTCACGATGACCGACGGCTGGCCGACCGCCTTGGGCTTTGCCCTGCGTACGTCGATTCGCTCGGTCGATCTACGGAACATTGCGGCCACGACGCGCGAGATGATTTATCGGTATCTCGCGGAGCAAGTCTACAAGGCGTTGACTGCGGAAGAACGCGAGTTTCTGCACTTCGCCGCAAACCTGCCCGAGATCGATCTCGAGGTAGTGCGCGCCGCCGGATACGAAAAAGGCAAGGCCCTCGTCGAGGCGCTGCGCGATCGCGTCTCGTTCATTTACGCGGACCGTCCCGGCGTCTACCGGTGTCACGATCTCTTCCGCGACTTCTTGCAGCATCAGCTCGAACTCGAAGGCGATGCGGCCGTCCGCGCGCTCAACGCCCGCGCGGCGCGAGCGCTTGAGGCCACCGGTCGCCTCGCGGCGGCGCTCGGCTTGTATGCGAAGGGGCGTTCGGGCGCCGAGGCTCTGCCAATATTGGAGCGCGACGGGTTCGCCTTGATGGAGCAGGCTCACGGCGACGTCGTGGTCGCGGCTATCGAAGCACTGCCGCAAGACGTGCGCGCCAAGAATTCGATCGTTCTCGGGCTGCGCGCGCTCGGCGAGGTCGATGTCGGGCGGCTCGATCGGGCGGAATCGCTCTTCGAGCGCGCGATCTCCAAGACCACCGAACCCGCGCGCATTGCGGCACTGGCGATTCGGTACGCCCTCGTGCTGGTCAATCAGGGAAAGAATCCGGCGCCGCTGCTCGCGCCCCTTCTGGAAAGCGGCGCGCTCGATTCGTCGACGGTCGGTGAGATGTCGGCGATCCTGGCAGGCGCCTACGCATTTCTCGGTCCTCAAAGCGAAGTTGACGCCTGCGTGAAGCGGGCAGAGGCGGCACTAGCGACGATCGACGCCGACGACGTGCGCGCGAAGATCCTCCAGCGGTTGGGGTTCGCGTTCTCGTACATGGGCGAACTCGATCTCGCGCGCGGCTGCGAGGAGCGCGCCGCCGAATTGGCGATCGAACTCGGGCTCTTCAGTCTGGCGGGGCGCGCGTACAGCATCCTGATGAACGTGGCTTCGAGCGAGGTCGACGCACCGCGCGAACTCTGGTACGCGCAGCAAACCGTTACGCTTGCGACCAAATCCGGCGATCGCAGCACGCTGCAGGTCGCGCTCCTGCAGATGCTCGAGTTCGAGACGCGCCGCGCCAACTGGGAGCGTGTGGATGCAATCGGCAAGCAACTCTCGGCAGTAACCACCACCGACGCCCTGCGGTCGGCAGCGTTTGTCGAGGCGAATGCTATGAACAGCGCGGCTCACGGCCGCTTCGATGAGGCGTACCGAGCGCTATTGCCGGTGCTCGACCGCGTGCATTTCGCTCGCGACAGGTTCCTCAATATGTCGCTGGCGGCACTCTCAGCCGTCGCCACGGGCGAGCGCGCGGAAGGCTTGCGCCTCGTTGCAGCGACCGTCCCCTTGCTGGACGATCACGGGGGCACGACGCGCGCCTCCCTGCTCGTTGTGGAGATCAGCCGCGCATTGTGCGCCGTTGCCGAAGCTTTGGCCGGCCGCGCTACCGTCGCCGCGAAGATCCTCAGCCGGCGTGCGGCGTCGAATCTCGCAATCGGGCAATGCGTCCACGAACTCGCGCACTCCGTGCTGCGCGCTCTCAAAGCTCCGGAGGCCTGCGAGGACTTGCGCGCCCACGTTGAGACCCTTCAATCACTGGGTTACGGCTGCGTGGGGCGGATCGTGGAGGCTGCTTTCGAGAAATTGAACCCGCTAGCGGCCGGGAGTGCTCCGGCCATTTTGACACCTTCGGAATTGGCGATACTGCGAGGATTGGCGGACGGCAAGAGCCCCAAAGAGCTGGCGATCGAGACGGATCGCAGCGTCTTCACGATTCAGACCCACATCCAGAATGCGATCGCGAAGCTCGGCTGCAGCGGTCGCAACGAGGCCCTCGTCGCAGCCCGTAAGAATGGCCTCTTGGCCGGGGGGCCGGTCCAGTAGGTCCCAGCGTCCGTGCCAAACGGCCTAATCACTTTTCAGTATGTGCGCCAAGGACGGCTCCGAGTAACCTGGGTTAAAAGAACCCGCTGCTTTTCTGGAGCCTACATATGACTTTCCTGATTCTCGCCGCCATCGTCATCGCCGCAGGTACCGTCGGCGGAAACATGGGCTAGCGCCCGCGACTATCAAAAACTTCAACAGTAGAAACCCTCTCATGCAAGAACGGAACATGGACGTCCGTACCCTTCCCGGCGCTGCGTCCGCCCTTTCGACCGATCTGGGGCGTTTGACGAAGGCCGCTGTCGAGCATCTCCACGATCCTTCACTCGTCGGTGATACCGCCTTAGAGGGGTCGATCGAGGTATTACTCGACCGGCTATGCCTCTCGATTCAGCTTTCGAAGGCCGTCGGTCTGGTGAGCTGGGCCGAGCGCGAGGGAGAGCGGCTCGGCCGGGGCCGTACGACCGAACTCGTTTCCGCCGCCGCCCAAGCAATCGCGAACGGTGCCAATGGCTTCCGAATCGATCACGGCCGTCTACTGGCTTTTCTGGAAGTGCTCAAATCGGAGATCGACAACGCCCTGGCGACCCTCGACGGGTCACCGGTCGTCGCGCCGAAAACCTACGCCGAGAGCACCGAAGCGCTGCTGGCCGTTCTCGGCGAACGCGATTCGGCAACGTGTTGCCACTCCAAGGCGACGGGCGAATGGGCCCGCCGGCTCGCGACCTCGATGGGGTTGCCGGAGGATGCGACCGCCTTTATCGAGCTCTGCGGCGTGTTGCACGATATCGGCAAGATTTCCACGCCCGACGAGATTCTCTTTAAGCGAACCACGCTGAGCGAGCCCGAATGGGATGTGATGCGCGAGCACGCCGCCGCGGGCCAGCGCGTGCTCGACCGTATCCCGTCGCTGCGCAAATGTTCGATGGTCGTTCGCGCTCATCACGAGCGCTGGGACGGCGCCGGATATCCAGACCGCCTCGCGGCCAAGGCGATTCCGTTCGAGGCGCGCATCGTTGCCGTTGCCGACGCCTTTCATGCGATGATTAGCGACCGCCCATATCGCAAAGCAATGTCGCCGAGATTGGCGCTCGAGACGCTACGGGCCGGAGCGGGCTCACAATGGGATCCGGAGATCGTCGATGTGATGCTCGGCTTATTCACGACCGTTCGCAAGCCACGGCGCTTGGCGGACCGGGTTTCCTCCGCGTAAATTCGCGTAGGATAAGTCCACATACTCGGGTTGTGGGCAAGGCGCGTCGCAAGACGCGCCTTTTTAACATATTTGCTTGCTTTCCATGCCACCCAGCTGGCACTTTAGTAAGGCAGAGTGGTGGCATGGAACAGTATATTATCGGGTCGGGGGCTATGTTGAGCACCGGCGACGGGGCGACGATTACGCCTACGGCGCTTCATGCCCAGGTGGGTGCCGCGCTGGCGGCGGCGGCCCGCGCCGTGGCGATCGATTTTGAAGGGACCGCTTCCGCTGGGCCGCGCCGGCTGTTGCTGGTTGCGCAAGGCTGGAACGCTCGGCAGTTCCAGAGCGGGATCACCGCGCATCTGCTGGCGCTGGGCACCTGCAGCCTCGCCGAAGTCTTCGCGACGCTCGCTCGCGCGACCGGATCGCGCGAGGTCTATCTCTTTGCCCATTGGCTTCCCGACGATGCGACCGCCGGGGCTCTGAGCGAGGCCGGTATCACACTCGTGGCCAATCCGCTCGAGTCGATCGATCGGGCCGCACTCATTGCCGATCAGCATCATTTTCTCTGGAGCGCGGCCCGTGCCGCGTGAGGAGGCTTCGATCTTCAACTCGTAATTCAGTCGGGGCTAAGGGTATCGTGCGAGGATGCACCGTAGAATGTTTAAGATGCAACCAGCGCGCGTAGCAGTAATCGACGACGATCGCTTCATCCGAGAGATGCTCGAGCTCGGGCTCAATCGGGAGGGGTTTATCGTGAAGACCGCCGCCGATGGTCAGGGAGCGATCGTACTCGTCAAGGAGTGGGAGCCCGAGATCATCGTGCTCGATATTATGATGCCGAAAATCGACGGTATAACGCTGCTTCCGCTGCTTCGCGAGATCACCCAGGCGCCCATCGTCATGCTGACGGCAAAGGGCGAAACCGCCGATAAGGTCTCGAGCCTCGGGTCTGGTGCCGACGACTATTTGGTCAAACCGTTCGTATTCGAAGAATTGATCGCGCGGCTGCAGGCGAATCTGCGGCGCCCTCAGCTGATCGAAGAGAACGTGCTGCGCTGGCGTGAGGTCTCCATCAACCCCGAGACGCGTGAAGCGTGGCACGAACGTGCGCCGTTGGATCTCACGCAGCGCGAATTCGATCTGCTTGCGGTTTTCATGCGCGAGCCCCGGCGCGTCTTTAGCAAAGATCACCTGCTCGAAATCGTGTGGGGCCACGATTTCGAAGGCGGCCCGAATATCGTCGAAACGTACATCTCATATCTCCGCGCGAAGATCGATCGGCCGGACTCGCCGTCGTTCGTGCGAACCGTGCGCGGCGTGGGGTACGGCTTAGCGCAGTGAGGCACTCGCTCGCGTCGCGACTGGCAGCGCTCTACGCGTTGCTGCTCGGCATTACGGTCGTGCTGGTCATTATTGCCTCCTCCATCGCGCTGGTAATCGAACTGGCCGGTTTCACGCGCGACATCGTCTTTTCGAAACACGAAGAAGCACGCAATCTTACGGTGCAATACCTGGCCGCCGGTTTGACGTTTCGTCAACTCGCTCCCCGCCTGGTAGACGACCTCAGCGGTATCGGACTGCAGATCGCGGTCTACGATTCGCACGGCACGTTTCTGGCCGGCGACAAGACGCTGCATCCGAAGGTGCTGGCCCTGGTCATCGCCCACAAGATCGAGTTACCGCCGGCGCCCGATGCCTTCTCAAAACTCGGTCAAATTCTCGAGCCCATTCCGGTCTTGAAAAATCGAGCCGGCCAGGACCCGCTCTTGCCAAACGGCCCCGCCACGGTCGGCGGCAGTATCTATCACGACGCTGCCGGGCGACGCATCGTCGTTCCATCCGCGGGCCGATCGCGTTCCGACCCGATTCCAACCGAACGTTTTTCGATCACCGCCGTAGACGGCGGCTACGTCGCCTTCTCGCCGAGCACGTGGCTCATCTTCGTCAACCTCTTGCCGTACTGGCGACTCATCGTGACGATCGCGATCGTTGCCGTGCTGTTGTCGTGGTTTATCGGACGATATTTTTCGCGTCACGCGCTCGCGCCGCTCACCGAAGTCACGCAGTCTCTGCAGGCGCTCGCCGACGGGGACTACACGCAACGGCGCTTCGTTACGGCGCGCGGAGACGAGATCGCCGTCTTGACCGAAGCGTATAACGATGCGGCCGCGAGCGTCGCGGCGGCGATGGGGCAGCGCGCGCAGACCGAACATCGAATGCGGCAGTTCGTTGCCGATGCAGGTCACGAACTGCGTACGCCGTTGACGGTGATCGCGGGGTACATCGACGTGCTCCGCCGCGGTGCGATCGAAGAGCCGAAGGTCGCGAAGCAAATTCTCGGCACGATGGCGCTCGAAAAAGAACACATGCGCGGACTCATCGATCGACTGATGCGTCTCGCCCGACTCGATGCGGAGACGCCGCCGAATAAGGAACCGCTAGCGTTGGCCGAACTCTTGCAGGATCAAGTCAACGCCGCCAAACGATTGGATAACGGGCGGGCGATCGACTACGCGCTCGACGGCGTTTCGCAACTTTACGCCGACAAGAGCGAGATGAGCGAAGCGCTCTGGAATCTCGTCGAGAACGCGCTCAAATACGCACCGGGCGCGCCCGTGCATCTACGGGCGTTTCGAGACAACGGCAATACGGTCTTGAGCGTCTCCGACGAGGGCCCCGGAATGACCGAGTCGGAACGCACGCACGCGTTCGAGCGTTTCTACCGGGGAGACGCGCGCGGCGAGATCCCCGGAACGGGACTGGGGCTGGCGATTGCAAAGCGCGCGGTCGATCGGGCCGGCGGCACGATCGGCATAGCGAGCGCTCCGGGGCAGGGTACGACGGTAACGATCCGTTTGTAGGACGGCTAATCGGGCGTTAATCGCGATCTCAGCGAGTTCTCATCCCGGTCGTGCTAAAAAAGGTCAACATGTTGCGACGTTTTCTGGCGGGGATTCTTACCGCCGCGATCTTTGCCGCCGTCGCGCCGCTGGGCGCGCTCGCGCAATCGGATACCGGCGAGATCGATATCGCCGTTACGGACGTCGCGACCAAGGCGCCGGTCGTATTGGCGCGCGTGCTGCTCGACGGACCGGTGGTTGCGAGCGAATTTACCGGGGACAACGGCAAAGTACGCTTCACCAACGTTCCCAACGGCATTTACCGCGCGCGCGTCGCCGCCCGCGGCTACCAGGTCGTTACCTCGAGCAATTTTGAAGTGATCGACGGGCGGGTCGTGGGCGTCGACGTCGCACTCGCTCTTTCGACGCAGCTCAAGGTTATCGGATCGGTCGAGGCGCATTCGAGTGCGACGATTTCGACGAGCACGATCGACGCCGCGAGCGCACAGCGCAAGCTCTCCGACACGCTCGCCCAAGCGCTCGGCAAGCTCTCCGGCGTGACCGTCGACACTTCGAGCGGCGATTCCGACGCAACGCAAACCATCTCGCTCGAAGGTCAAGATCCCACCCAAACGGCGCTATCGCTCGATGGAATCCCACTCAACGCGCCGGGTACCGCGGGCGATCTCAAGGCGATCGGTTCGGATCTCTTCAGCGGATCCTCGGTTCGCTTTGGACCGCAAGCCGGCGGGCTGGCCGGCGGGGTGAACTTTCAGACGCTCGAACCGACGATCACGTGGCAGAGCGCGTTTACTTTGAGCGCCGGAAGCAACGGCAAAAACAACTACTCCGCCGCCGAGAGCGGATCGTTCGGCAAACTCGGCGTTGCCGCCATGCACACCTACCGCGCCACGCCAAGTCTGCTCGACGGGATGTTCTATCGCGATGCGAGCGGTCTCGCATACGACCACCAAGGCGATCAAAATTCGACCGGCAACCTGCTCAAACTGCGCTACCAGCTCAACGACGCGCAGACGCTGACCGGAATGGTTCTTTCGTCGAGTAACGGCTCGGAGTCGGTGTGCACGCAGTTCACGGGGCTCCTGCCGTGCGGCAGCGGACCGAACAATTTTCACGACAGCCGCTACGATCTCTACTCTCTCACGGATAACGCGCTGCTGGGCGAGACGCAGATCCAAGCCGCGTTCTTCGGTACGGCTTCGCGGACGACGAACGATTTGCTCAACCGCTTTGTGGACGGCGTCGCCGCCCCGACGGGCACGACGAGCGACCGGCGCTCGAGCGGCTTTTCCGTGAACGCAACGTTGCCGGCTCGGGACCGTCACACGATTTCGATCAACGCCTATTCAACCAACACGACCACGCACTTCACGCCGCTGGTTCCGCAGGCGCGGCCCTTTCTCGGCGCGGACCAACGTGCGAGCTACGGCGCGATCACCGTCAGCGATTCGATTCGTTCGAACACCAAATTGCGCTTCAACGAATCGATCGGCCTGAGCCATGCCAGCAACGCGGCCGGCTCGCTCCTGGCCGGAATTAGCACCCAATGGCAGCCGACCGCCGCCGATACCTACAGCCTTTCATACAACGTCGGGGGTACCGCGGCGCACGCGGGAAGGCAAGGTGCGCTGACCGATCCACAGAGCCTCACCTTCGATTGCAACGGCGACGTTGCGTACGGTCGCGCCCCCGGCGATCCGCCCGGCGCGAGTTCGTCGATCTCTACGCGCCTGAGCTATTCGCATAAGTCTCGCGCCGGCCTGATCAGCACGTCGCTCTACCGCCAGGTTCAAAACGACGTCGTGCTGCCGACCGAGGTCAATGGGAGCGCGCTCGTCGGGTACGGAATTTTTCCGCCCACCTATTTCGCAGCCGCGGGCGGCATCTTCAATTCGCCTGCAGGCTGCGGCGCGACGCCGCAACGCGCGTTCGGACCTCAAAACGTGTATTTTTCGACGCCTATCGGCGGCGTACGCCGCGTCTACGAGGGCGCGCAGATCAGCGGCTTCTTTACGCTCGGAAATCTGGTCGTCGAACCGTTCTATAACATTCAGGTCGCGAAGGCGCTCTCGAGCGATCCGCGCTTCACCAATCCGTACGCGATTACGATTCCGGGCGCGCAAGTGCCGAACGTTCCGCTGCATCGCGCCGGAATCACGCTCGACTATAAGGCCCCGCACTCGGCGCTCGAGTATTTGGCCGACGCGAACTATACGGGCAGCAATAACGGCCAAAATCTTCCGGCGTATACCACCGTCGATGCGGGCGTGAGCGCCAATCTCACGCACGGATCGCTCACCTTCGCGGCGAGCAATATCTTCAACGCGTACGGCGGCATCTTCGCCGGCGGTAAAGACGCCGTCCCCTACACGACGGCGAACGGGATCTCGATTCCAACGGTTGCGCGACCGAACGCGCCCCGTCAATATGCGGTGACGTACACCGTGAAGTTCGGCAGCGGCGTCACGCAAACGAACGCACGGGCGGTTAGCGCCGTCGGCGATCGCGGGCCGGGCGGCGGCCGCCGCGGCGGCGGGTTCCGCGACCTCGCAAAACCGCTTCCCACCGCACCGCCGAGCGATCCGTTCGCAGTCGGGGGAGCTCAATGCAGCGCGCAGGCTCGCGCGCAAGCGACGCCGATTCTCGACGGGTTAAAGGCCTCTGTCGCTGCTATCGAAGCGGCCAAAACGCCGGCCGGGTACCCCGACACGTTTGCACTCCCGGCAATACCGGGAGTCTCCGTAACGTATCGCGGTATGAAGACGACCTATGCACTCGCAATCGCCCTGCGCGATCGCGGAGCGCTGCGCGGGCTTTTCGCCTGTTCGCAGTTTCACGTCGCGCAGGCGGACGTTGCCGCTCAGCGCGGCCTGTACGTTACCCCGAGCACCGGCGGCGGTCCGTTCTCAGTTCCAACCGTGAATTTCATGCCGGAGGTCGGTCTCTATTTCGTTCGCGCGGCGCCGCAGGCGGGCGCCGAGAGTTATCGCGTCTACGCGCTGCCAACCGCCGCGCCGGCGACGCCGTTCGCCCTGCGCACGGCTACGACGTGCTCGGCGGCGATGAAGCAGCGTTCCGCGCTCTTGCTCGGCGAACTGCAGCGGCACTTCGCCGCGAACGCCGCAACGCCCGATTGGACGATCGCGGCCCACTCCGCACCATCGGGAACGTGGTATTCGTTGGATGCAGCCGACGTAAGCGCGCTTCCGGGAATCATCAATTGCGCGCGCGTTGCCGCCGCCACCAAAGAGAACCTTGCGAAGATCGGCTGGGACGGTTCGGCTCCGCCCTCGCTCAACTATGCCAAGGCGCTCGGGCTCTATTTCGTGTCGCCGCAGCGCCGTACCCCACCGGGATCGCCGTCAGCGTCACCGTGAGAGTTCCGGGGAGACGCCGTTCGCGCGCGCGAGTTCGACCATCTCTTTCATACGGGGATGGTCGCCGGGAATCGTTTGAACCCACGTCTCGAATCGCGGTACCGCATGTCGCAGGCGGAAGAGGAAGTACCAGACGTTCATGGGCCCCATGAACTTGAACCGCTTACGAATCTCTCCAACCGCCGTACTGTAGTTCGGCAGCGAACGCAGGTAGGCCGCAAAACCCGCGTGCAGCCGATCGAGTTCGAGCATCGTCCGCGCGTTGTCGATCGTCGCGCGAATTTTGCGCGAACTGTGGAGGACGCCGTCGGCGTGCATCAACCGTTCGATGTCGTCCTCGCCGAACGCCGCAACGGCGGAGACGTCGAATCCGGCAAACTCCCGTTGGTAGGCTTCCCAGTGTGCGGCGATCGCGCGCCAACTCAGACCCGTTTGAAAGACGGCTCGCGTCATCACTTCGAGATAATCGCCGAGGCGCGCGGGTGCGAGGGTTTCGGGGATCGTCGGCACGCTCACTACGGCGCGTTACGGGTGGCGTCGAACGCCAGTGCGGTCATCATCGCGACGCCGACCGGCAGCGCGCGTTCGTCGATGTCGAAGGTGCTCGAGTGGTGTGCGACGCCGGTCGCGGGTCCGCCCTGCGCGCCGAGGGTGTAAAAACATGCCGGCACGCGCTGGGCAAAGAACGAGAAGTCCTCGGCGCCCATGAGCTTGTCCGCCGTGAATACGCGTTCGCTGCCAAACGCGTTCTCGGCCAGGGCGCGCGCGTACTGCGTCTGCGCGGGGTCGTTTGCGGTGACCGGGTAGCGCCAGAGGTATTCGAATTCGTACGATGCTCCCGTACCGTCGCAGCACGATCGCAGCACGCGCTCGATTCGCTCCGGCATGGCCGAGCGCACGCCGTCGTCAAAGGCGCGGACGGTGCCGAGCATCTTGACCGTCCGCGGAATGACGTTATGAATCGTTCCGCCGTGGATCGCACCGATGGTCACGACCGCGGGCTCGAGCGGATCGATCTGGCGCGAAACGACTTGCTGCACCGACGTTATGAAATTCGCGGCCGTGTAAATCGGATCGATGGCATCGTGCGGTGCCGAACCATGGCCGCCGCGCCCGAGGACCTCGATCTCGATGGAATCGCTCGATGCATAGAACGGCCCCTCACGAAAGCCGAGCGTGCCGGTCGCGTACTTCGAGCTGAGGTGCAAACCGTACGCGCGCTCGATGCCGAAACGTTCGATCACGCCTTCGTCGATCATCACTTTCGCACCGCCGCGGCCTTCTTCGGCCGGCTGGAAGACCAGACAAACGGTCCCCGCGAGTTCGTCTTTACGATCGGCGATCAGCGCGGCGGCGCCGAGCAGAATCGCAACGTGACCGTCGTGCCCGCAGGCGTGCATTTTGCCGTCGATCGTCGAACGATACGCGTGCCGGTTCTCCTCGAGGATCGGCAGCGCGTCCATGTCGGCGCGCAGCATGATCGTGCGCCCCGCTTTCGCGCCGCGCAACACGCCGACCACACCGGTCGTTGCGATGTTCGCATGCACCTCGTAGCCGAGCGCACGTAGCCGGTCGGCGACGATCGCAGCCGTCCGCTGCTCTTCAAAACCGAGTTCCGGATGGCGGTGCAAGTCTCGCCGGGTCGCCACGACCTCGGCCACGAGCCGCTCGGGTACTTCGATCAATGCCGTCATAGTCGCCCCTTCGACGCGCGAGCGGCGAGCGCTCCCGAAGCAGGTACTTTTGTCGGATGAGGCGCAATAGCAGGCACGATCCGGGGAGTGCAGAGTGACCAAAGCCACGCTATTTTCAGAGTACGCCGGCTATCATCGAGATAGCCGGAATCGAGCGTGTCACGCGGTCGGAATTCCGCTCATCGTCCTGGGAATTCTCGGTCTGCTCTCGCTCGTGCGGCTCGGCCCCATCGATCTGGCGATCGTCGCCGCGGCCGGAGTCTTACTCTACTACCTCGCGCTCGACGCGCGCGGCGCCCTCATTTCTACGGTGGTCTTTGGCGCGCTTTATGCGATCGCGCTCTATCTGCCGTTGCGATGGGAACTCTGCCTGACGGCGTTTATCGCCGGATGGGCGTTCCAACTCGTCGGTCATCGCTTCGAAGGAAACAAGCCGAAGTTTTTGACTAACCTCACCTACCTCTTGATCGGCCCGCTCTTTTTCTTTGAAGAAGCGTTCGGCGCGGCATTGCGCGGTAAACGGGTCGCACGATAACACCCTCGCTATCTCACCAACCGTTGGTATGTTAAGGAGTCTGGTTTAGTGTACGTCGATGAAATGTTGAACTGCGTGGATTGCGGCCGCGAATTTGCCTTTACCGCCGGGGAGCAAGAATTCTACGCAACCAAAGGCTTTGCGAACAAACCCAACCGCTGTCCCGACTGCCGCCAAGCGCGCAAAGCGATGCGCTCGCAGAGCGGCGGAGGAGCGGGCGGCGGCGGTGCCCGCACGCGCGAGATGTTCCAGGCGACGTGTAGCCAGTGCGGGGGCGTGGCGGAGGTTCCGTTCCAACCCCGCGGCGATAAGCCGGTGTATTGTCGGGATTGCTTCGCTACTCGGCCTGGTTCGCGGTGAGCTGGCCGGCGCGTTTGGCGGCGTAGCGTTGGTTTGGCGGGACGTCCGCTTTTTCGCATCGTGCGAAAAAGCTACTCGCTGAGTCGTCGCTCTCGCCATCCTGGCTCCGCTCCGACCTCAGACGCCCGCCGAACCAGCGCTACGCCACCAAACGCGCCAGCGAGTTCCAGCCAAGGCACGCGTCGCGTGCGCGCGATGAAACACGCGCATCAGTCCCTCTTTCCCCGCGCACACACGACGATCGGCGGCCCGCCAACCAACATAAAAAAAATAAAATTGCGATTCGCCAAAAACCCCATTACCCAAACCCACCATAGCAAATTCCAAAATCGCTCTCGCAAGAGCCGATTTTCAATTCATACCGAGCCCGTTTAGCGGTGCGGGGGTGTTGCGGCGGGCGTCTGAGGTCGGAGCGGAGCCAGGATGGCGGGAGCGACGACTCAGCGAGCAGCTTTTTCGCAGGATGCGAAAAAGTGGGCGTCCCGCCGCAACGCCCCCGCACCGCTAAACGGGCGTTGGCAAGACCCTAACCCGAGGCCGCAGCAGAGCCACCCCCACACAAACCGCCACATTTACCGCCAAGGCGAAGAAGCCCGGGTTGATACCCCAGGTCGGAATCGCGGGGTTCGCAACGAGATAGGCGACGACGATTTCGCCCGCGACGATTCCCGAGCCGACCGCCCAGGCGTTTGCGCGGCGCCAGATAAGGGCGAAGACGAACCCGGGCATGAATTGCGTTACGCCGTTGTAGTAGTAGAGCAAAAGCTGCACGAGCGTTTGGTTGTAGAAGATCCAGAAGATCAGCGACATGGCGGCGATGACGATGACCATGATGCGCGTTGCCAGGGTGCGGGCGGCGTCGCTCGTCGCGACGTTCAATCCGTCGCCGAGGACGTTCTTGGCGAAGACGCCGGCGGCTCCGAGTAAGAGCGCCGACGCGGGTAATAACGCCGCTAAACAGCCGGCTCCCGCGACGAGGCCGAGTACCCATGCGGGATAGTAGCGCTGCACGACGATCATGAACGATTGATCGACGTTCTTGAGGCCGGGTACGAGTACGAGTGCGGAGAAGCCGGCGAAGAAGACCAGCAGCAGCACGAGTTGATAGAGCGGCAAGAAGATGGCGTTGCGCCGCAGTGCGTCGCCGTCTTTGGCCGAAAAGACGGCGTTGATCGTATGCGGGCCCATGTAGAAGCCGATGCTCGTGAGCAGTACCGTGGAGATGTACCACACGACGCCCTGATTCGACGCCCCGGGCGCGAGCGTGAACCAATGCGGTTGGGCCGCAAGGACTTTGTCGAACATCGCTGCCGGCGAGCCGAAAAAGTGGATCGGTAAGAAGATACCGGCGAAGATCACCGCGCCGAGTACGAACGCATCTTTCACGATGCTCGCCCAAGCGGTACCGCGCAGGCCGGCGGTAAAGACGAAGAGCGCGATCAAGATGAACGAGCAGCCGACGGCGACCGTCGCGTTGTAGCGGCCGTAGCCGGCGATCGAGAGCAGCGTTTGCAGGCCCGAAAGCTGGAGCGTTACGTACGGCACCACCAGGAAGAATTGCAGGATCGCGATGCCGATGGCTAACGGCTTACTGCCGTAGCGATCGAGAAAGAAGTCGGGGAAGGTCAGCAGTCCGCGATCTTTGCCGATCTTCCAAACCGCCGGCAAAAAGAAGTAGCCGATCGTGTAACCGATCGTGCCGTACGCCAGAATGTAAAACGCTGGGGCGCCCCGGCCGTACGCCCAGCCGGCCGCGCCGAGGAACGTGAAACTGGTGTAGACTTCGCCGGCGAGCAGTATCCACAAAAACAGCGATCCGAAGGAGCGGCCGCCGACCAGATACTGCTGCGGATCCATCTTGATCCGCCGCACGCTGAAAAGTGCGAAAACGATCGTGCCGAGCACGATCGCGGCGACGATCGTAAGCGCCTGGCCCGGCGGGCTCAACGGCGTCCCTCCAGCCGGTAGATCGTGAAGAGGAAGAGCGGCGTGATCGCGACCCAAAACGTGATCCAGGCAAGCAAGAACGGGACGCCCGCGATGCGCGGTTCCACGCGGTTCGCAAACGGAACCGCGAGCGTCAGCATGATCGCCGGGACAACCGCCAGCGCGATCCGCGCGGCCTTGGCTGAAGGACGCAATGGAATCATCCCCGTTAACTAGTATAGGCAGGTCATGAACCCCTACGCGCTTCTCGAGGATGCACAGCAATGAGTCGGACGGCCTTTGGGTTGCCCCCGGAGTTTTACCAGTACGTACTCGACGTTTCGCTGCGCGAACTGCCGGTGCAGCGCGAGTTGCGCGGCGCGACCGCGCTGCTGCCGAACGCGAACATGCAGAGCAGCCCCGATCAAGTGCAGTTCATGCAGATGCTCATCCGCCTCACCGGTGCGAAGCGCGTTTTGGAAGTCGGCGTCTTTACCGGCTACAGTGCGCTGGGCATGGCGTTGGCGCTGCCGGAGGACGGCCATCTGGTCGCCTGCGACGTCAGCGAAGAGTATACGTCGATTGCCAAACCCTATTGGGAGCGCGCCGGCGTTGCGGCGAAGATCGACTTGCGTCTGGCTCCGGCCGTCCACACGTTGGACCGTCTGCTCGCCGACGGCGACGCCGAGAGTTTTCACTTCTGCTATATCGATGCGGACAAGGTCGGCTACGATGCGTATTACGAGCGAGCCCTAGCGCTGCTTCATCCCAACGGTCTCATCGCGATCGATAACGTATTTTGGGGCGGCGAGGTCGCGCATCCGTCGCCCGACGATGCGGATTCGCTCGCGCTCCAGGCGCTCAACGCGAAGATCGGTCGCGACGAACGCGTCGATGCGAGCATGCTGCCGATCGGCGACGGATTGACCGTGGCTCGCAAACGCTAGGCCGCGCACCGTGAAGATCGTTTGTATCGGGGGCGGCCCCGCCGGCCTGTACTTCGCGCTGCTAATGAAAGGCGCGCGCCCCGATACGCAGATTCGCGTCGTCGAGCGCAACCGGCCGTACGACACGTTTGGTTGGGGCGTCGTCTTTTCGGATCAAACGCTCGGTAATCTGCGGGCGGCCGATCGGGTCACGCACGACGAGATCGTGGCGAGCTTCGCGCATTGGGACGATATCGAGATATTCTTCAAAGGCAACCGCATGCGCTCCGGCGGCCACGGCTTTAGCGGAATCGCCCGCAAACGGCTGCTGAACATCCTTCAGCGGCGCGCCGAAGCGGTGGGCGTGGAGCTGGAGTTCGAGCGCGACGTCGAGGATCTGGCCGCGTACGGCGACGCCGACGTGATCGTCGCCTCCGACGGAATCAACAGTCGAATCCGATCGCAGCGCGCGCGGGCGTTCGGGCCCGACCTGGATCGGCGCAAGTGCCGCTTCGTTTGGCTCGGAACGACGCTGCCGCTCGACGCGTTCACGTTTATTTTCGAACGAACCGAACACGGCTGGTTCGCCGTGCACGCCTACCGTTTCGACGCGCAGACGTGCACGTTCATCGTGGAGTGCCGCGAAGAAACCTGGCTCGCGCACGGTCTAGATCGCGCCGGCACCGCGGAAACGATTGCGTTTTGCGAGCGTCTCTTCGCGAAGTACCTGCACGGCCACGCGCTCATGGCGAACAGCCCGCATCTGCAGGGCCGCGATTGGGTGAACTTCACGCGCGTGAGCAACCAGTCGTGGGTCGATGGAAACGTCGTGCTCGTCGGCGATGCGGCTCACACGGCGCACTTCTCGGTCGGTTCGGGGACCAAGCTCGCGCTCGAAGACGCGATCGGGCTGCAGCGGGCCATCCTTGAGGAACCGACGCTGCCGGAGGCGCTTGCCCGCTACGAGGCCGAGCGGCGCATCGAGGTCCTGCGGCTGCAGAACGCCGCGCGTAACTCGACCGAGTGGTTTGAAAACGTGGAGCGGTACGCGGGGCTCCCCCCCGAGCAGTTCGCCTACAGCCTGCTCACGCGCAGCCAGCGGATCAGTCACGAAAACCTTCGCGCGCGCGATAAGGAGTACGTCGAACGGATCGAACGCTGGCTGGCACGGGGATCCGACCCGGTCCCGCCCATGCTTACGGCCTTCCGTTTGCGCGACCTCGAAGTCCGCAACCGCGTTGTCGTATCGCCCATGGATATGTACAGCGCGGTCGACGGTATTCCCAACGACCTCCACCTCGTGCATCTCGGTAGTCGCGCAACCGGCGGCGCGGGCCTGGTCTATACCGAGATGACGTGCGTTTCACCCGAGGGGCGGATCACCCCGGGCTGTACGGGCATGTACGCTCCGGAGCACGTCGACGGCTGGAAACGGATCGTGACGTACGTGCACCAATGGACGCCGGCGAAGATCTGTTTACAGCTCGGACACTCGGGCGCTAAGGGTTCCACCAAGCTGATGTGGGAGGGTCAGGACGAGCCGCTCGCCGAGGGCAATTGGCCGGTCGTCAGCGCTTCGGCGGTGCCGTACGGGCCGGCGAACCAAACGCCCCGCGAACTCGAGCGCGCGGAGATGGACGAGATTCGCGAGCAGTTCGTACGCGCGACGCGCATGGCGATCGAGGCCGGGTTCGATATGGTCGAACTGCATTGCGCGCACGGCTATCTGCTTTCGAGTTTCATCACGCCGCTGCAAAATCACCGTACCGACGAGTATGGCGGAACGCTCGCCAACCGCCTGCGCTATCCGCTCGAAGTCTTTCGCGCGATGCGCGCCGTTTGGCCGGCGCAGCGGCCGATGTCGGTGCGGATCTCGGCGACCGATTGGGTCGACGGCGGCATCGACGCCGACGATGCGATCGAGATCGCGCGCGCCTTTAAGGCTGAAGGCGCCGATCTGATCGACGTCTCGACGGGCCAGACGTCGCGCGATGCGGCACCGGTCTTCGGACGCATGTGGCAGACGCCGTACGCCGACCGCATTCGCAACGAGGTCGGCATCGCGACGATGGCGGTCGGCAATATCTACGAGCCCGACCACGTTAACAGCATCGTCGCCGCCGGTCGCGCCGACCTCTGCGCGCTCGGGCGACCGCATCTTGCCGATCCCTATTGGACGCTTCACGCCGCCGCGCAGCTTGGATATCACGCGATGGACTGGCCCGTGCAGTATCTTCCGGGCAAATCGCAACTCGAGCGAAACCTCGCGCGGGCGGCCGAAATCAACGCCGCGATATGAGCGCGATCGAAGGTAAACACGCGCTCGTGACCGGGGGCGGTCGCGGCATCGGTCTCGCCGTTGCGAACGCGCTTGCCGCCGAAGGCGCGCGCGTGAGCATCGTCGGCCGCAGCGTTCTTGGCCTGCAAGATTCGTTCTATCGCGCGCGGGCCGATATCACGGTCGAGGCCGAGATTGCAGAAGCGTTTGCGGCGTGCCGAGCGGTCAACGGGCCGATCGCGATTCTCGTCAATAACGCCGGCATCGCGGAGTCGGCGTCCTTCGGACGCACCAGCCGTTCGCTCTGGGACCGCACGATCGCGACGAACCTAACGGGAACGTTTTTGGCAACGCAGGCCGCGATCGCCGATATGCAAGCGGCGAACTGGGGGCGCGTCGTCAACGTTGCGAGCATTGCCGGTCTGTTCGGCGCGCCGTACATCGCCGCGTATTGCGCGAGCAAACACGGCGTCGTCGGGCTAACGCGGGCGCTGGCGGCCGAGTTCGCGGGAACGGGGATCACGGTCAACGCGATCTGTCCCGGATACACCCAAACCGAGATGATGCAGCGCGCCGTCGAGACGATCGTGACGAAGACGGGGAGCACGCCGGCCGCCGCGCGCGAACGCCTCGCGTCGAGCAATCCCGGCGGGCGCATCGTCACGCCGGAGGAAGTCGCTCGTGCGGTCGTCGATCTTTGCGCGGGAAGCGTCAACGGCAGCGAGGCGATCCTGCCGGCGCCGGACTAAAACGCGACTCGCTACGCCCCGTACCACTTGAACCGAGGCCAAAGCGCGTCGAGCGGAGCGATCGGATCGCTGCAGTAAAAGATCGGTGCCGGGCCTTCGACGATCCATTTGTACGGATTGCCGTACGTCGTGACGAGCTTGACGCGACGGAACACGCCGCGCAGCAGCGCTTGCTGCGTCGCGCCGACCGCGATCATCGACGAACCGTCGTAGCCGCCGGTCCCCCAGAGCCAATACGTATTCTGACCGCTAATCGCCGCCGGCAGGCCGTAGCGCGCGCCGTACAGATTGAGCGCGCTCGCGTCGGCATACGTATCTGCGAAGATGCCGGTGTGCGCGCGAACCTTCGGCGGCAACTCGGCATAGACTGCCGCCACCCGCCTCGTGAGTTCTTCCCAGCCGAACTCCTCGGCATAGACGGGTTGAATGAGATGCGGCGGCGTGGCGTCGCGACCGGTCAGCCCGAGGACGCGCGAATAGGCGATGAACGTGTCGATGGGAAGCACGGGCAGCGAGAGCGGCACGAAGGGCAGCGTCAGGATCGCAAATGCGGCGAGGACTGCGACGCGCAGCGCGGGGCGAGCCGCCACGGCGCGTTCCACGGCCACCGAGCCGGCCGCGAGCAGCGACGCGTAGATTCCGATGATGTAGTAGCCTTTCGCCGCGGTGAGCGCGGCGATCAGCAGCAATATCGCATACGCGATCGCAACGAATCGAGCCGAACGCAGAGGTTTCCAGAACGCGAGCCCCGCGACGCCTGCAAGCCAGATCGGTACCGCGATGGGATTGGTATAGAGGAGCTGTTCGCTTGCGAAGGCGACGGCGTTGCTCGCCACGTTCTGTGACTCCAACTGCATGCCGCTTGCGAACGCATGCCGATGGAGATAGTCGCCGTGCAGAACGGCGAGCTGCGGAAAGCCGTGCGCGTACTGCCAGGCGGCGCTCGGTGCGATCGCGATGCCTCCGAGCAGCAAACCGGCCGGAAACCACCACGTCGTGAAGATGCGCCGTTCGCGGGTGCACGCGATACCGATCGCGAGGGCGACCAGCAGCAACGCCATCGAATACTTGCCGTAAAGTCCGAAGGCCGCCGCGGCGCCGGCTCCAAGCCAGAGTCGCGAGTCCGCTCCGCGCGCGAGACGCAGGAGCAGATAGACGAGCAGCGTCCACGCGAACCCCTCGAACGACGTGGTCGTGAGCGTGTTGCCCAGCAGCAGGTAGGCCGGGAGCAATAGCGTCGAGATGCCCGCGAGCAATTGCGCAAATCGTCCGCCGCCAAGTTCGCGCGTCATCGCGCACGCGAGCCAAACCGTGAGGGCGGCGGCTACCGCGGGAAGTAGGCGCAGCGCGGGCAGCGCGTAGCCGAGCGGCGACGCGAGCCACGCCGCGAAGGCAACGAGCGGCGGCTGATCCACGTAGCTCCAGGCGAGATGTTTGCTGCACGCGATAAAATAGAGCTCGTCGCGGAAATATCCGTACCGCCAAATGGTGGCCATATGGACGGCGAACGCGATCGCGCCGAGCGCGCGGCCGATCATGAATCGGGAGCGTGCGGCAGCGTTAAAAACGTCAGGCCCAGGCCGACGACGCCGGCCCAAATGTTCGCGCCCAGCAGCACGTTCCAATCCCACCAAACGCCGCCGGTGACGGCCGTCGCCAGAAAGTAGACGGCAAAGTACGTGACGGGTACCGCGATACCGAAGATGCGATACGCGACGACGCGTTCGCGCGACGGGCGGATCGCCGCGATCAAGAGATCGCCGACGGCGCCGGCCGCAACGCTCATAAGCATCACCGTCACGAGCAGCGGCGTGTCGTTGGTAAACGCCGCCGCCGCCGCACTATTTCCGAGCAGGTAGGTCAACGCGAGCGTACCCGGAGGCGTGCGAAACTGCGCGGCAACGAAGAGGCCGAAACCGGCGATGAGGATGCTCTGAAAGAGCACCACAAGCACGCCCGTGCCGATTTTATAATACCCGATCGTGATCGCGGTCAAATAGCCCGGTGAGAACGACGCCGCGGACGGCGGCGCGTTCGAACGGCCGGCTGCCGGGTCGAACGCGTACGCCGTTCCGAAATGCACGAGCTCCATCCACGTCGCAAGCGCGAAAATCAGCGGAACGTAATCGGAGAGCGTGCGCAATTCCTTGCGGGATGCCAGCGCCGAATTGATCGGCCCGGCGGCGAGAAAGAAGATGCCGAGACCGAGCGCCTGATGCGTCGGGCTCAGCAGCGCATCCACGCCTTCCTCGATGCCGAGCAATTCGTGCCAGGCAAGATCGCCGAATCCGGCGACGACGAAGATAACCAGACCGAAGACCGGCCAGCGATAGGCGGCGGGAAGAGCGTCGCGCCACGCATAGCCGCGCCGGCGGTTGGAGGCGGCAAAAATCGCGATGACAAGAACGAGCGCGAGCATTCCCGAGTAGAAGACGCCGTGATACGGCGTGAAAAACGATTCGACCGGAACGTGACCGTGCGCCCACGCGTCTAGAAAGAATCCGGTCGCGATCCAGAGCGTGCATACGCTTACGAGCATATCGAACGTCTTGCTGCGCGCAACCGAACCCGTCATCGTACGCGAGATACGAGTTTGCGCCGGAGGCTCCCTTCGCCGGCGGCACGCGGCAGGAATTCAGGTCTCGAATAACCAGTAAGTTGGTAATGAACTCGGCTCGCCTACGGCTGCGCGGCGCCATCGCAGCTCTTGTGACGCTCGCGCTCTGCGGTTGCGCGCCGATTCCGCTCGCGATGCCCCCCAACGTGCGAATCGGCGCGTCGGCACGCGCGTTGCCGGAACCGCGGGTGCGGGGCAACGCCGCTCCCGCCGCCATCGAAGCGATCGAGCTTTCGAGTAACGACGTTCGTCGCGGACGCACGTGGTCGGGAACGATCGTCACCTCGACCAATGTTGCGAGCGTCGAGATTCGTTCGAACCTTTTTTCGCTCGACGTTCCGCGGCAGTCGTACGGCCGGTTTGCCTTCCGAGTGAACGTCTTCGATCTGCCGCCGATCTTTATCCGCGCGTACCGGCTGCGAATCATCGCGCGCAATAGTGCCGGAGCGAGCGTCGAAGAAGACCTGCCTTTCCGATTTCGCTAAAACGATAGGTGAACGATAGATGAGACACTTTCAGTGGGAGGTCGACGGCCGCGTGGCCACGATCACGCTCGACCGCCCGGAGCGCAAGAATCCGCTCACCTTCGAATCGTATGCCGAGTTACTGGAACGATTCCGCTCGCTCAAAGAGGACGCTTCGATCAAAGCGATCGTTTTGAGCGGCGCGGGCGGTAATTTTTGTTCGGGCGGAGACGTCCGCGAGATCATCGGGCCGCTGACCGAACGTTCTCCGGAACATCTGCGCGAGTTTACGCAGATGACCGGCGATTTGGTCAAAGCGATGCGCGGCTGCCCGCAACCGATCGTGGCCGCGATCGACGGCGTCTGCGTGGGGGCGGGCGCGATCCTCGCAATGGCATCGGATATTCGTTACGGCACCAAGCAGAGCCGGGTCGCGTTTCTCTTTACCCGCGTCGGCCTCTCGGGCTGCGACATGGGAGCCAGCGCCATGCTTCCACGCATCGTTGGGCTCGGCCGGGCGGCCGAACTGCTCTACACGGGCCGCAGCATGGATGGCGGCGAGGCGCTCGCGTGGGGATTTTACAATGGGGTGTACGGACCTGAGAGCGTGCTCGCCGAAGCGAAATCGCTCGCACACGCGCTCGCAAACGGGCCGACGTTCGCGCACGCGATGACGAAAAAGATGCTGCACGAAGAATGGGATATGCCGCTGGATGCCGCGATCGATGCCGAAGCGCGCGCGCAGGCCATCTGTATGGAGACCAAGGATTTCCGGCGCGCGTACGAGGCCTTCATCGCGGGCCAGCGCCCGGTCTTTCAGGGCGATTGATGCCGGACCGCAGTTTTCTGGATTGGCCCTTCTTTAGCGAAACGCACCGCGAACTGGCGCGCGATCTCGGAGCGTGGGCGGCGGCGCAGAGCTACCCGCAGACGCGCGACCCATCGGCGGAGTGCGTGGGCTGGGTACGGGCGCTGGGCGCGGCCGGATGGCTACGGTGGGTGGTTCCAGCGGCGTACGGGGGAGCTTGCGACCGGCTCGACGTGCGCTCGATCTGCATCGCGCGCGAAACGCTGGCCTATCGCGACGGCATCGCGGAGTTCGCGTTTGCGATGCAGGGCCTGGGAAGCGGAGCGATACAGCTCGCAGGTTCGCAGGAGTTGCAGGCTCGCTATCTGCCCGCCGTCGGGGCGGGCCGCGCGATCGCGGCGTTTGCGATCTCGGAGCGCGACGCGGGCTCGGACGTTGCCGCCATGCAGACGCGCGCGCGTCGCGACGGGCAATCGTACGTTCTTGACGGCGAAAAGACCTGGATCAGTAACGCCGGGATAGCCGATTTCTACGTGGTGTTCGCGCGCACCGGCGATGCCGGCGCCAAGGGGCTGAGCGCGTTCGTCGTCGAGAAAGAATCCGCGGGATTCGCGGTGACCGAAACCATCGATACGATCGCGCCGCATCCGCTCGGCACGATCCGCTTCGCCGAGTGCCGGATCCCCGCGGGCAATCGAATCGGCGCGGAGGGTGAGGGCTTCAAAATCGCGATGGCCACGCTCGACGTCTTTCGCGCGACGGTCGGCGCGGCCGCCCTCGGCTTCGCTCGACGCGCATTCGATGAGAGCCGCACGCATGCCAAGAGCCGCACCCTGTTCGGCGCGCCGCTCGCGGCGCTGCAACTCACGCAGGCAAAACTCGCGGCGATGGCGCTCGATATCGACGCGAGCGCGCTGCTCGTCTATCGCGCGGCGTGGACCAAAGATACCGGCGCGGCGCGCGTGACGCGCGAAGCCGCGATGGCAAAGCTTTTTGCAACCGAGGCCGCCGGGCGCGTCTGCGATGCGGCCGTTCAACTCTTCGGAGGGCGCGGAGTGACGCGCGGCGAGATCGTCGAAGCGCTCTATCGCGACGTGCGGGCGCTGCGCATTTACGAGGGCGCGAGCGAAGTGCAGCACATCGTCATCGCCCGTTCGGTCTTGGAGGAGTAGAACGTCATGCCGACCGCTCACGTCGACACGTTCGCGCGGGATCGCTTGCCGCCCCGAGAGTTGTGGCCGGAATTTCGCTTCGATCTGCCCGAACTTCACTATCCCGACTACGTCAATTGTGCGACGCGTCTGATCGACCGGCACGTGCGAGCCGGCGCCGGCGGGCGCCGCTGCATCGTCTCCCCGACGGTGAGCTGGACCTACGACGACGTCTTGCGCAAGGCTAATCAAATCGCGCGCGTGCTGACCGAGGATCTCGGCATCGTTCCGGGCAATCGCGTGCTGTTGCGCGCGCCGAATACGCCGATGATGGCGGCATCGTGGCTCGCCGTGATGAAGGCCGGCGCGGTGGCGGTGACGACGATGCCGCTCTATCGAGCGAGCGAATTGCGCTACATGATCGAAAAAGCGCGGGTCCGCGTGGCGCTCTGCGATCTTCGGCTGCGCGACGAACTCGAGACGGCCGCCGCCGGCGTCGACGGCTTTGCGACGGTGTATTTTGAATCGAACGCTCGCGACGGACTCGAGTCGCTGATTTCCGCCAAGCCCGGGGATTTTGAAAACGTCGCGACCGCCGTCGACGACGTCGCAATCATCGGCTTCACATCGGGTACGACCGGTACGCCGAAAGCCGCGCTGCATTTTCATCGCGACGTTCTCGCGACCTGCGATACGTATGGCTCGAAGGTGCTGCGCGCAAAACCTGACGATCTCTTTTGTGGAAGCCCGCCGCTCGCGTTTACCTTTGGGTTAGGCGGCTTGCTGCTCTTTCCACTCGATGCCGGCGCGGCAACGCTGCTGTTGGAGAAAGCCGGTCCCGAACCCCTCATGCAAGCAATCGAGCAGCGGGGAGTTACCGTCGTTTTTACCGCGCCGATCGCTTACCGCGCGATGGCCGAACTCACCGCAACCTACGATAGTACGACGCTGCGCACGTGCGTCTCGGCCGGCGAGACGCTGCCGCTGCCGATCTGGGAAGCGTGGCGCGCGAAGACCGGGCTCGAGATTCTCGACGGAATCGGCAGCACCGAGATGCTGCATATCTTTGTGGGATCTCCGAGAGGCCGCATACGCGGAGGCGCGACGGGTGAGGCCGTGCCCGGGTATATCGCGGAGATTCATGACGACGACGGTAAGCCGCTCCCCCCGAACGCGGTCGGCCGTTTGGCCGTGAAAGGTCCGACGGGCTGTCGCTATCTCGACGACGAGCGCCAGCACACGTACGTGCGCGACGGCTGGAACTATCCGGGCGACGCCTACCGCATGGACGAAGACGGCTATTTCTGGTATGTCGCACGTACCGACGATATGATCATCTCCGCGGGCTACAATATCTCTGGTCCGGAAGTCGAACAGGCGCTGCTCGCGCACGATCACGTGCGCGAGTGCGCCGTGGTCGCCAAACCCGATCCCGTCCATTCGACCAGCATCGTAAAAGCCTACGTCGTTCTGACCGACGGCTGCGCGCCCGACGACGCGAAATGCGAGGAACTCAAAGGCTTCGTCCGCGATCGAATCGCCGCGTTCAAAGCGCCGCGCGAGATCGAATTCGTCGCGCAGCTTCCGCGCACCGAAACCGGCAAAGTCCAACGCTACCGCCTCCGCGAACGCGCCGCAGCCGACCCCCACCCCCTGTCATCCTGAGCTTGTCGAAGGATGAGCTTGTCGAAGGATGAGCTTGTCGAAGGATGAGCTTGTCGAAGGATGAGCTTGTCGAAGGATGGGGCCCGTCGAAGGGCGTTTGATTGAGCTGAGCTGGCTCAGGGCATATCTCGTCATGAGCATCGTTTCGAAGATCTTTCTCGGCACGCTCGCGGGTGCGGCGGGAACCGCCACGCTCAACAGCATTACCTATCTCGATATGGCCGTACGCGGACGTCCCCCGAGCGAGCTTTCCGGAAAAATGGCGCGCAAATTGGCCGCGCTGGCGGGCGAAGATGAGCTTGCGAAGCCGGCCGAAGAGCAAAGCGACGCCACGAAAAATCGCGTCAGCGGTCTCGGGGCGCTGCTTGGCTACGTCGACGGTTTTGGAGCCGGAGCGATTTTCGGCGCGCTGCGGCCGGCGATGCGCGGCATGCCGTGGTTCGTCGCCGGTATCGGACTCGGCGCGCTGACGATGGCGATGAGCGAGGGAGCCGCGACCGCTCTTGGCCAGACCGATCCCTCGGAGTGGTCGGCGTCGGATTGGGCGGCCGATATCGTTCCGCGCTGCGTCTACGGATGGGTGACGTGCATCGCTTTCGACGCGATGACTAGAGAACCGCGGTAGCCTCGATCTCGACGAGCGCGCGATCTTCGAGCAGCGCCGCCACCTGCACGAGCGTCATCGCGGGATAGTGCGCACCGACAATCGTGCGATACGCGGCGCCGATCTGCGCGAGCGCGTTGCGGTACGCGCGTTTATCGGTCACGTACCACGTGAGGCGAACGATCTGCTCGGGCCGGCCGCCGGCCGCCGCGACGATCGCGACGACGTTGCGCAGCGCCTGCGCGGTCTGCTCGCCGAAATCGTCGCTGACGAATTCGCCGCGCTCGTTCCATCCGATCTGTCCGGCGACGAAAAGCAGGCGGCCGGTGGCGAGGATGCCATCGCTGTAGCCGCGCGGTTGCGGCCACCCGTCGGGGCGTACGACGTCGCTCATGCGTAGTCCGCCGTAGCGGTCAGGTCGCCGCCCGCCGGCACGTTGGCCGCGCGGAAGATCCACGTGAAGACGACGCTGACGATGAGATTAACGATAAAAGCGTAGAGCAAGATGGCTCCTGGAATCGACGTTCCGAGAAACGAAAGCGAGAAGACCGCCGCGAAGTTGGTCGCGTAGGCCATGATCGCGGTCGTCAGCATGCCTGCAAACCACCCGGCGAGCAGGGCGTTGGAATGGAACCAGCGCGTATAGAGCCCGAGAACCACCGCCGGAAAGATCTGCAGCATCCACGCGCCGCCGAGAAGCTGGAAGTTAATCGAGAACTTCGGCTGTACGCCGGTTGCGATAACGAGCGCGCCAAGCAAGATAGCGAGCGAGATATAGCGCGCGAGGTTGCTCGCGCCGCCGGCTCGCGTCTGGCGACCGTTAAACGATTGGACGATGTTGCTTGCAAACAGATTGGCGGCGCCGATCGCCATGATCGCCGCCGGTACGAGCGCGCCGATGATGATGCCCGCGAACGCGACGCCCGTAAACCAGTTGGGAAAGAAGCGATTGAAGAGATCGGGCACCGCGAAGTTGTTGTTGGTTTCGTGAATCCCCGCGGCTAGCGCGCAGTACCCCAAAAGCGCTAGGAAGGTCAGCATGATGCTATAGAGCGGCAGCAACGCGCAGTTGCGCCGAATCACGTCGGCGCTTTTGGCCGAGAGCAGGCTCGTCATCGAATGCGGGTAGAGAAAGAGCGCGAACGCGGAGCCGAGCGCGAGCGAGGCATAAGCGAAATACATGTGCGGACCGATGACGATCGAACCCGGGGTCGGCTTGGCCGCAAGCGCCGTTGCGGCCGCGTCGAAAATGTGACCCCAGCCGCCGAGCTTCGCCGGAATAATGACGATCGCGGCGATGACGGTGACGTAGATGAGCGTATCTTTAACGAACGCGATCATCGCCGGCGCGCGAAGTCCGCTCGTGAACGTGTAGGCTCCGAGCAAGACAAACGCCACGATCAGCATGAGCAGCGCCGAATCGTGCGACGCGGCGATACCGCTGCGCTCGAGAACGGTCTGCATGCCGATGAGCTGCAGTGCGATGTACGGCATCGTGGCGAGTACGCCCGTGATCGCGATCGCGAGTTCGAGCCAGCGGCTGCCGAAGCGATCCCGGACGAAATCCGCGCTCGTCACGTAGCCGCGCTTCTTAGCAATCGTCCAGAAGCGCGCCATGACGAGAAACGCGAAAGGATAGGCGATCGTCGTGTACGGCACCGCAAAAAACGCAATGGCGCCGGCCCCGAACGCGAGCGCCGGAACGGCGATAAACGTGTACGCGGTGTAGAGGTCGCCGCCGAGCAAGAACCACGTAACGATCGTGCCGAAGGATCGGCCGCCGAGCGCCCACTGGTCGAGGTTCGTGAGGTTCGCACCGCCCCAGCGCGCCGCCAGGAAGCCCAGCACGGTGACGCCCAAAACGAGGACGATAAGAACGATCGTACCGCTAGCCATCCGCCGGCTCCCGCGTGGCGAGGTACACGATCCACACGATCAACGCGCACAGCACGATCCAGAGAAACTGGTAGAAATAAAAGAACGGGAATCCGAACACGACCGGATCGCGGCGGGCGTAAAACGGCACCCACAGCGTAGCGACGAACGGCACGAGCAGCAGCCAATACCAGAAGCGCTTCTTCATAGTCGCGCTCTTTCGCGCGCGCGAATTGTCAGCCCCGCCGGTTCGCGCGTCAGCGCTCCACGGGCAGCGTCCGCTGGGCCCACAATGCCGTGAGCGAGACGCCGCCGATCAATTGCGAGAGTGCCATCCCCGCAATACAGATCGCGATCCCGGCGATCTCGTAGCCGGTGATATGCGAATGCAGAATCAGGACGCTGAAGACGCCGGCGAGGATCGGCAGCAGATAAGCAAAGAGCGAGGTCCGCCCCGCGCCGAGCTGGGTGATGCCGTAGCTCCAGACCGGATAGGTCAATAAAACCGGAAAAAGCGTGGCGTAGGCGAAGGCGCCCCAGTCCGCCGGCGTGACCCGGGTGAAATCCTGATGTACGAATGCCGGTATGGCTCCGGGCAGAATCATCAGCATGCCGAAGAACATCGTGATCGCCAGCAGCGAGAGCGGCGAATAGCGCCCCAACAGGCGCGCGCTGAGCACGTTGTAGAGCGCGAACACGAGCGCCGCGCCGAGCGTCAGACCATCGCCCAAACGCACGCTGAAGCGCCCCGAGAAGGCGCCCTCGAAGACGGCGACGCCCACGATCGCGAGGATCGCGCCGGACCAGCGTCCGCTGCGAACGCGCTCGTGACCGGTGGCCGCCACGATGCCGAGCGTGAGAATCGGCGTCAGGCTGCCGAAGAGTGCCGACGCGAACGCGGTCGTATGTGCGAGCCCGACGATCCACAGATACTGATAGACGCCGTATCCGCAGGCGGCGCAGGCGATGAGGATCGGCAGATCGCGCCGCTCGATGTGAATCCGCTCGCCGCGAAGTTTGGCGAGCAAGAGTGCGAGCGGCGTCATGATGACGAAGCGCAGACCGGTCAAGGCGAGCGGACTAAAATCCTCGAGCGTGCGTTTGAGAATAACCGAATTGAGCGCCCAGCAGCTGACGACGTAGAGGAGTCCGAGGTAGATGAGGAATCGTCCGGGCTTCACGGCGACCTCTCGCGTTCGACAAGCGTCTACGAAAAGCCCCGACATCTCGGGTATGATTGACGAGCATGAACGATTTGGTGCATCGGTTTATCGAGCACGACGGCGTGCGGCTCTGCCTGGAGCGTCGCGGCGATGGTCCGCGTCACATCCTCTTCGCGCACGGTTGGATCAGCGCGCGCCGCATGTGGTACGACGTCGCCGACCGGCTCGACGCGCGCGCGTACTCGCTGCACTTGCTCGATTTTCGCGGCTGCGGTCTCTCCGATCGCCCGATGGACGGGCACGAACTCGAAGGCTATACCGCAGATCTGCGAGCGGCGCTCGCCGCCGTCGATGCGCCGGTGACGCTCGTGGGCCATTCGATGGGCGGCAAGATCGCGCAGTATCTTGCAACGCAACGGCCCGCGAATCTCGAACGGCTGATTCTGCTCGCGCCGGGAACCGCGCACGCGGTTCGACTCAACGAAAAGCATCGCCGGCTTTCGCTCGATGCTTTCGGCAATCGACAAAAGATCGAGGCGTTTCAGCGCGCGGCGATGGCGCGGACGATTTCGGAGGCGAGTCTGGCGCGGATCGTTGACGACGCGCTCGTCGGTCAGCGCGAGGCCTGGTTCGGCTGGTACGATCGCGGACGGACCGCCGAATTCTTCGACCGCTTAGCGCTGATCGACGTGCCGACGATCGCCGTGGCCGGTGCGAAGGATCCGCTCGCGCCGCCGAACCGCGTCAAGAAAGACGTGGCGGAAGCGATCGCCGGCTGTCTCTTTCTCACCCTTCGCAACGCGGGTCATAACCTGCCCGTCGAATCGCCGGACGAAGTGGCCGGTATCATCGAACGCTTTCGCGCCTAGCTACGGCGACCAGCCCGTAGCGTTGCCGTTGCCGCTGGACCAGCCTTGCCGCTGCCAGCGGCTGCCGTTCGCGCATGCGTCGCTGACCGCGTTGCGGTACTGGACGCGCACGACCGTTTCGTCGCCGGCCACGGGTCCACAGTCGGCGCCGGCCGGAACCGCGTGCCCGCCGTCGTCGCCTTCGCTCGCGACGGTATCGGCAAGCGACGCGTCGCGCACGCCGGCGATCGTTGCGTACGGCGGCGCGGCGAACGTACGCAGCGTGAGCGTTTGGGTACGCGTTGCCAGCACGGTGCCGTCGGGTGCCGAAACGTCGACGACGATTCGCGCCGCGAGGCGTCCTTCGTCGACGCGGTCGTTGGATTCGAGATTCTCCGCGCAGTTGGTCGTCGCCGCATCGCACGCCGCCGGTGACGATGAAACTCGTACGTTTTGAACGTTGTCGAACGTAACGCGCGCGCCGGTGTAAAAACTGCACGGCACCGTCTCACCGGCGCACCGCGCCGGAAGCGGAGCGACCGAGAGAGCGGGCGCGAGCGCCCGTGGGTCCACGGCACCGTCGCGCAGGCGGCTCGCGATCGTTTCGCGGGCGGCCGCAGCCGCCCGCTCGAAGCCGGCGGTGAGGTACTGCTCGGCAATGCGATGCTCGCTCGCGCGCGTCATCGCCAGACCGCCGGAAAGAATCGTCGTTGCGGCGAGCGCGATGACGCTTGCAAAAAAGAGCGCGTTTGCGAGCATCTACGGAGCGCCCGCCGGTTCGGGCACGAGACCCGCGGGAGCGATCCGGGTCCCGGGCGCGGGCGCCCGCACGTGAAGGGTCGCGCGCTGCGAAACGCTGCCCGAATCGGCGTGATCGGGATCGGGCGGATAGGTTAGCGTGATCGTCACCTCGGCGCTGGGAAGCGTCGGATCGATCCCCGCAGGATCCGGCGTCTGCAGTTGGCGGTATGCGGCCGTAATCGCGACCGGCATCGTCGTGGGCGGCGCATCGGGAACGGCCAGCGGCAGCGCCGTCTGCCAACTGCCCGAGGGTGAAATCCCAGGCTGGCCGTACTTCCACGCGTCCTGCGCGACGCCGACCAGCGAGCGTGCGAACGCGAGCGCGGCGGTACGATGCGGTCCGGCTTGATGCGTGCCGTACTTTCCAAACGCGGCCAGCGCCCAGAGCGCGCCGCCGGCCGCGATTGCCACGAGCGCGACCGATACGGCGGCTTCGACGAGCGTAAATCCGCGCTGACTGCGGAGATGCGATTTCACGAATCGGTGAGTGCCCGGCTTTCGCGCAATCGCGACAGAAATGCGATGGCGCGCCGCGCGGGTACGCGCAAGAGCGGTCGCTCGAAGAAGTAGGTAACGAGTGCGGCTTGCGCGATCGTCGTGCCGAACGCGATCCACGTGTAGAGCACCTGCCAGTGCGGATCGTGATGCGGATCGCTCGTCAGATACGGCGGAACGCCGTGCGCGAGCAATTCGCGCGCCAGCGGCTGATGATAGAGATACAGATTGTACGAAATGGTTGCGAAGAAGAGCAGTACGGGGTTTGCGAGGGTACGTTTCCACGCCGCCGTCGCGAGCAGCGATCCGAGCGCGACGAGCGCGAACGCGACGCCGATCCACGTGCGATTGACGATCTGCCACACCGTCGACCATTGATCCGTGAAGCGAAAGGCCCAGAGGTTTTCGAGCAGCGCGATCGAGAACGCGAATCCGGCGATCGCTGCGAGCGTCGCTCCCAAACGCAGCGCCGGCCGCTCCAGCGCGCGGTCGCGCCACTGCAGATAGAGATATGCCGCGATCATTCCGGCGGCGAAGATGTCGAGATATCCCGGCAAGTTCTCGATCATCTGCAGCGCGTGGGTCGGCAGGCAGCAAGCCTGGGCTTCTAGGCGGTAGATCAAAGCGAGCGCCGTCATCGTTGCGGCCGTGATCCACGGAGCGCGTTTGAAGCACCACCAGATCAGCGGAAAGAGCGCGTAGAATTGCACTTCGACCGCGAGCGTCCAGAGCACGCCGTTGATCGATCCGTACGTTTGGCCCCACCACGTGTGGATGAAGAGCAGATGGGTGACGATATCGCGCGCGGCCTGCGCGGCCGTATCGAAATGGGCGTAGCCGATCGCTACGACGACGGCAATCGAGAGGACGTAGGACGGTACGATCTTCACGAAACGCCGGTAGTAGAAGTGCTTCCACGTCGGCGCCGGGACGCCATCGAAGCGCTCGCGCAGAAACGGATAGACGATGACGAATCCGCTGATGAAGAAGAACAAGTGGACGCCGACAAAACCGGTCTCGGGAATAAACTGCCACGCCGGCAGCGGGGCCGGGAGCCACGAAATCTCCCAAACGTGATACCAGAGCACGAGCAGCACGGCGATGCCGCGCAACCCATCGAGCACCCCCAGCCGGTTCTGCCTCACTCGCCGCCGATTCGACGACCTCCCGGTGCGCCGCTGCTTCGAGGGGCAAGGCCGGCGTGCCGCAAAGGTAAGACCGATGTACAACATTCATGCCGAGCGATCGGCCGGCTATTCGGCGGTCGCCTACGTTATCGTGCTGCTCGTAGCCGGGTTGATCCCGGGAACGCCGCCGCCGCTGAACGCCTCGGCGGCCGAGATCGCGAGCTACGTGACCGCGCATCAATCCATGCTGCTGCTCGCGTCGTGGCTGGCCTTTCCGGGGATCGCGTTCTTTCTATGGTACGTCGTTGGATTGCGCGCCTATCTGCGCCAGGCGCCCGGCCAGGACGAAGGCTTGGGCGACTACCTGCTGGCGGCCGGCCTGCTCACGGCCGTCGTGGCGCTCGTGTCGGCCGTCTTCCAGGCGGTGCTCGGCTATCACGCGGGCGACCTCGGGGCCGTCGCCCTGCGCGTTCTCTACGATGCCTTTGCCATATCGGGAATTCTGCTCTACATACCGCTCGCGATCTACGTTTTGGCCGCGAGCCTCAGCTCGCGCCGTCACCACAGCTTTCCGCCGCTGCTCACGGCGCTCGGCTTCGTCTCGGCGCTGGGAGCGGGCATCTCAACGCTCTCGATCTTCTTTAAAGGAGGCGTGCTCGCGCCCAACGGAGCGCTCACGCTGATCCTCGGATTGGTCCTGTACGGAATCTGGACGATCGGCACCGGAATCGTGCTCGTTCGCGACGCCGGCAAGACCCGCTGACGGTGCGGTATGCTGCGGCATTGGGGTTTGACGAGGCGGAAAGTCCCTGCTATACTGCCGTAGTTCAGGCCCACCCCCGGGTGTGGCCCGATTTCTGTGTCCCGAGTTTTTTTGAATCCTCTAGGAGTATTAGTGCCCACTATTAGTCAGTTGGTTCGCAAGGGCCGCCAGAAGGCCGAGAAAAAGGTCAAAACCCCGGCGTTCCGCGTCATTCAGACCGGACCCAAGCCGGGCCATCCTGACCTGCCTTTACGCACGTTCGAAGTTGCGGGTAACCCGCAGCGCCGCGGCGTCTGCACGCAAGTGAAGACCGTGACCCCGAAGAAGCCGAACTCGGCACTTCGTAAGGTCGCCCGCGTCCGCTTGACCAACGGCGAAGAAGTGACGGCATACATCCCCGGCATCGGACACAATTTGCAGGAGCACTCCGTGGTGCTCGTGCGCGGCGGACGCGTCAAGGATCTTCCGGGCGTGCGCTACCACATCATCCGCGGAACGCTCGACACATCGGGTACCGCCAATCGCAAGCAAGGCCGCTCCAAGTACGGCGCCAAGCGTTCCGTGAAGAAATAACTCCTCGACATGCTCAGGATGACAACAAAGGAAAAAAATGCCTCGTAAAGGTCCGGCTCCGAAGCGGCAGATTCTGCCCGATCCGAAATTCAACAGCAAAGTGCTCGCGCGTTTCATCAATAAAGTGATGCTGCAGGGCAAGAAGTCGCTGGCGGAACGCATCACCTATGGCGCGCTCGAAGTAGTGACCGAAAAGACCGGCCGCGACGCGATGGATGTTTTCTCGCAGGCGCTCTCCAACGCGATGCCGCTGGTCGAAGTGCGTCCACGCCGCGTCGGCGGCGCGACCTACCAAGTGCCGATGGAGGTCCGCCCGGACCGCCGTCAGGCGATGGCGATGCGCTGGCTGATCAATTATGCGCGCGCTCGCGCCGGCCGCTCGATGGAAGAGAAGCTGGCGGGCGAGTTGATGGACGCGGCCAACAATATGGGCCAGTCCATCAAAAAACGCGAAGACACGCACAAGATGGCCGAAGCGAACAAAGCCTTCGCTCACTACCGCTGGTAATCGTTTAAGCAAGAATCATGGCAAGAGAATACCCACTCGAACGCACCCGGAACATCGGTATCGCCGCGCACATCGATGCCGGCAAGACCACGTGTACGGAACGCATTCTGTTCTACACCGGCCGCACGCACAAGATCGGCGAAGTGCACGACGGCGCCGCCACCATGGACTGGATGGTCCAGGAGCAAGAGCGCGGCATCACGATCACGTCCGCCGCGACTGCCTGTACCTGGCGCGACACGCGGATCAATATTATTGATACGCCTGGGCACGTGGACTTCACCGTCGAAGTCGAGCGCTCGCTGCGCGTGCTCGACGGCCTCGTCGCGCTCTTCGACTCGGTTGCCGCCGTGCAGCCGCAGTCCGAGACCGTGTGGCGCCAGGCCAACAAGTACAAAGTTCCGCGCATCATCTTCGTCAATAAAATGGACCGCATGGGTGCGGACTTCTTCAACGCGGTCGACAAGATCCGCGAGCGGCTGGGCGCCAACGCCTGCCCGATTCAAGTACCGATCGGGGCGGAAGAGAACTTCGAAGGCGTCGTCGATCTCTTCACCATGAAGAAGATCGTCTATACCGACGATGCCGGCTCCACGATGGACGAACAAGAAGTCGAAGGCGAGCTGCGCGAACTCGCGATGACGTGGCGTCAGGAGCTCATCGAAAATATCGCCGAGCAAGACGACGAATTGCTGGAGATGTTCTTCGACGGCAAAGAACTGCCGATCGACCGCATGAAGGAAGCGCTGCGCAAGGCGACGATCGCCGGTACGGTGCTTCCGATGCTCTGCGGCTCGGCGTTTAAGAATAAAGGCATTCAGCCGCTGCTCGACGCGATCGTCGAGTTTCTTCCGTCGCCGCTGCAAGCCAAGAAGATCACCGGCGTCGATGCCGATACGGGCGCGGAGCTTTCGCGCCGGGCCGACGATGCCGAGCCGTTCGCGGCACTAGCGTTTAAGATCGCGACCGATCCGTACGGCAACTTGACGTATTTCCGCGTCTACTCGGGCGTGCTCAACAAGGGCTCGTACGTGTACAACGCGCGCTCCGGCAAAAAAGAGCGCATCGGGCGCATCCTGCGCATGCACGCGAACCATCGCGAAGATATCGACTCGATCGGCGCGGGCGACATCGCGGCGGCGGTCGGCCTGGGCGATACGCGCACGGGCGACACGCTCTGCGACGAAAAGAACGTCATCATTCTCGAGAACATCGTGTTCCCCGAGCCGGTCATCTTCCAGGCGATCGAGCCGAAGACCAAGGGCGATCAGGACAAGCTGGGCATCGCGCTCACGCGCTTGGCACAGGAAGATCCGACGTTCCGCATGCGTACCGACGAGGAGACGCAGCAGACGATCATCGGCGGTATGGGCGAACTGCATCTCGAGATCATCGTCGATCGTCTCCGTCGCGAATTCAAAGTGGAAGCCAACGTCGGCAAGCCGCAGGTTGCCTATAAAGAAGCGATCACCAAGACCGTCGAAAAACAGGGCAAGTTCATCCGCCAGTCGGGCGGCAAAGGCCAGTTCGGCGACGTCTGGCTGCGCGTGGAGCCACAGGCACCGGGCACCGGCTTCGTCTTCGAGTGGAAGATCGTCGGCGGCGCGGTTCCCAAGGAATACTCCAAGGCCGTGCAGTCCGGCATCGAAGAGTCGTCGCAAAACGGCGTGCTGGCGGGCTACCCCGTGCTCGACTTCAAGGTCACGGCGTTCGACGGCAGCTACCACGACGTCGACTCCTCGGAGATGGCGTTTAAGATCGCCGCATCGATGGGCTGGAAAGAAGCCAATCGCGCGGCCGGGCCGATTTTGCTCGAGCCCATCATGAAAGTTGAAGTCACCACGCCCAAGGAATACCTTGGCGCGATCAACGGTGATCTCAATCGCCGGCGCGGCATGATTCAATCGACGGAAGAGGCTGCGGGCGGCGCGCAAGTAATTCTTGCCAACGTTCCGCTCTCGGAGATGTTCGGATACGCGACCGATATGCGTTCTGCGACGCAGGGCCGCGCGACGTACACCATGGAGTTTTCGCATTACGAGAAGGCTCCGAAGTCGGTTGAAGAAGAGATTGTCGCAAAGGCTGCCGGCAAGAAAACCTCAGCAGCTTAAAACCCTAAAATAAGGAACCAAACGAGGAAATAATGGCGAAGGCTAAATTCGAGCGCACGAAACCGCACGTTAACATCGGCACGACGGGGCACGTCGATCACGGCAAGACGACGCTCACGGCCGCGATCACGCATTGCCTCTCAACGGAAGGCCTCGCGACGGCGCGCGGCGTCGACGAGATCGACAACGCTCCTGAGGAAAAAGAGCGCGGCATTACGATCGCGATCTCGCACCAAGAGTACGAGACCAAGAAGCGCCATTACGCACACGTCGACTGCCCCGGTCATGCCGACTACATCAAGAACATGATCACCGGCGCGGCGCAGATGGACGGCGCGATCCTCGTCGTTTCGGCGACGGACGGCCCGATGCCGCAAACCCGCGAACACATTCTGCTTATGAAACAGGTCGGCGTTCCGAAGATCGTCGTCTTCTTGAATAAGTGCGACATGGTCGACGACGAGGAGCTCCTCGAGCTCGTCGAAATGGAAGTCCGCGAACTCCTGACCAAACAGGATTTCCCGGGCGACGACACGCCGATCGTTCGCGGCTCGGCGCTCAAGGCGCTCCAGTCCGACGGCAAGCGCGGCAATCCGGCCACCGATCCGATCTTCAAGTTGATGGATACCGTCGACGAGTACATCCCGGATCCGGTTCGTCAGACCGACAAGCCCTTCTTGATGCCGATC
>DATBTN010000025.1 GCA_036559195.1 Candidatus Baltobacteraceae bacterium | reverse complement strand
ATCGCGCAAATGCAGCGGCGCGGCGTTCGCGGCGCGCTCGTCACCGGCCGGATGTACCGTTCGGCGCTGCCCTACGCGCGCCGGCTCAAACTCGACGCGCCGGTCGTCTGCTATCAGGGCGCCGCCGTGATCGATCCCGGGAGCGACGACGTTCTCCTCGACGTCCCGCTGCGAAACCCCGAAGTGCTCGCGCTCGTCGAGTACGCGCGGCGCGAAGGCTTGCATCTGCAACTCTACAAGAACGATCGTTTTTACTGCGAACGATTGAACGACTGGGCGAAACTCTACGCAAGCATCGCCGGCGTGGCGCCGGTCATCGTCCCTTCGCTCGGAGATGAATTCGCGGCTAGCGATGCGACCAAGGCGGTTTTCGTGGCGCCGCCGGATATCGCCGAGGCGCACTTGCCGCGCATCGCCGCCCTGCTCGGCGATCGCGCCTACGTAACGCGCAGCCTCCCCGAGTTCGTCGAGGTGATGAACGCAAACGTCGATAAGGGGAAGGCGCTGGCGATTGCCGCCGGCCATCTGGGTATCGAGATGGAGCACGTGCTGGCGATCGGCGATTCGTGGAACGACGCTCCGCTGTTGCGCGCGGTCGGCTTCGGCGTCGCGATGGGTTCGGCGCCGCCGGAACTGCGTGCGGCGGCCGACGCCATTGTGGCCGACGTAGCGAACGACGGCGTGGCCGAAGCCATCGAACGGTTCGTTCTTTCGTGACGGCGCAAAAGAAGTCGCCGCAGCGGCGAAAACCCTCGCCCGCCGCGCGCCTGCGTCCGTTTTGGATTCTGTTTGCCATCGTGCTGGTCGCCGCTGCCGGCGGCGCGTATTACGGCGCCACCTGGCCCGGCTTTTTCCCTCGAACCGTGCGCGTCATCGGCAACACGAGCGTTCCGGGCGGCGAGATACTGGCCCGCGCCGCTATAGCGACGGATCGAAACGTCTGGTTACAGAATACGCGCGCTGCGGCGCGCCGGGTGGAGGCAATTCCGTACGTGGCGACCGCGCGCGTTCGCCGGAGTCTGCCCGCCGGCGTGACGATCGAGATCACGCAGCGCGTCCCCTACGCGGTCATCGCGGTCGCATCGAGCGGTTCGCGCGCGCTCGTGGATCACGATCTGCGCGTGCTGTCGCTCGACGCGCCGCCATCCACGCTGCCGATCTTCGCGCTTAAACGCCTACCGGTCGTGAACGCCGGAGTATTTCTAAAAATCGAATCGGTGCGTCAAATGCGCGGCGACTACGACGCATTGCTCGCCGGTCACGTGATCGTCTCGAGGCTGAGCTTCGATCGTTTCGGCGATCTCCAGGCGACCACGCGCGCCGGGGTGCGAATCCTCTTCGGCGATCGGGATGAATTGGCCAAGACGATTCCGCTGATCGATCCGATTCTCTCGCAGGTCTCGCGATCCGGCCGCCCAATCGCGGCCGTGGATCTGCGTGCGCCCTCGACGCCGGTGGTCGTTTACCGGAAATAAACGGCAAAATGATGCTTTACATGTAGTTCGGTTTTGTTCCGGGCCGGTGCAGGGCAACTCACTTCAACGCTTGCGTTTCAAGTTAAATGAAGAGGCACTACAAATGATTGCATTACTGCTTTCCATTCTACTCACCAAGGACGCGCCTCCATCGCACTCCATCATAAATCCGTGCAACGCGCCTCGTCCAATTGGCGATGCCGCGGGGTTTTATGCGATCGAGGATCGCGCGGTTCGCAGAAAGGACCCGAAAGCAGCAGAAAGCTCGATGGCGGAAATACAGATGATGTCTCGACTGATCGACACGCGGCGGTCGGCGACAATCGGCTGGATGTACGTGGATCAGCGTGGCAAACGTTGGATTCAATTAGCTGCCGGCGCCGGCGAAGGCGTGCACAGGCTTTTCAACGCCCGATACGTTCCGTCTCGGCCCGGGTATGACTATCAAACGGTCTATCCGTTCTCGAAGCCGGAGTTGCCGTCGGAGATACGATCCGAATCCTGCGAAACCAAATAGATGGAGATTAAGACAACGAGGGACGCAAATGCGTCCCTCGTTGTCTTATCGCCGGCACGTTTTCGCTAGCCGAGCTTTTTGTAGACGAGAACCTGGCCCTTACCGAGTGAGAGCATCACTTTGTCGGAGGGCTTGAGCGAGCTGAAGTCGACCGAGGCGCGCGTGGCTGAGAGCACGGTCTCGGCTCCGTTATCCATCGCGACCTGCATGTGTTTGCTATCGACGACCCGCTCGACCTTAACGGTGTACGTACCGTCAGGAATCAGCGAGGCGTCGATCGAGGCGGCCAGGGCCGTCACGGGAGCGGCGAGCGCCGCGAGAAGAGCGAGGGAGGCAATCGTTTTACGCACTGTGATCTCCGTTGGATGAAGTAGCCCGGGGATAAAAGCTAATACCCGACACTCGCGGTGTCCTGTTCTAGCCTACGATGATAGCGCAAGAGCCCCTGGGTCTTCTAGGGCCGGTGCGGATTTTTTTCCGTTGAGAGCGGGCGCATGGCCGTTGGTGCCGACCTGGAACTGGGCGACCAGCTCCTGGAGGGTCGATGCCTGTGCCAGCACGTCTGCCGTCTGTCCTGCAACGTCGGTGACGGCCAAAGAGTTCTCACGGCCTAGCTCCGAGCTGTGGTGGATGGTGCCGCCAAGCGCTTCGATGGCTGCTTGCTGCTCTTGGCTCGCGCGGGCCACTTCGCCCGTTCGCGACTCGATCTCCGAGACGCTCTCGAGAATTTGGTTCGAAGTGATGGCCTGCTCGCGCATGGTGGCCGCCGCTTCGTGCGTCATCGCGCCCATCTGCTCGCTCGCTTTCGCGAGTTCTTCCGAAGCTCGCGCCTGCTCCGTAGTCGCGATGCTGATCTCGCTTACGAGCTGCGCCATCTCGGTAACCCGCGTGCTGATACCTTCGATCATCTGCGTGACGGACTTCGCCGAGAGAGCGTTGTTCTGCACCAGGCCGTTGGCCTTGGCGCTGCGTTCGAGCACGGCGCCGGTGCGGCGTTGAATATCGGCGACGAGCGCTCCGATCTGTTTGGTCGAGCTGGCCGAGTTCTCGGCAAGCTTGCGAACTTCGTCGGCAACGACCGCAAAGCCACGGCCGTGTTCGCCGGCGCGCGCCGCTTCGATGGCGGCGTTAAGCGCGAGCAGATTGGTTTGGTCGGCGATCTCCTCGATCAGGCCGAGAATCTCGCCGATTTGGCGCGAGGCTTGATCCAAACTCTGCATTTCGGTAACGACGTCGGCAACGGTATCGCTGATCGACGACATACCGAGCGAAAGCGCGGCGACTTCGTTGCGTCCGTCGCGTACTTGTTTGTCGGTGTTGGTCGATTCGGCGCGCACGCGCTCGGCGTTGCCGGCGACTTGCACGATCGAGGCCGACATTTCTTGCGTGTTCGCAACGGCTTGTTCCACGGTCGTCGCGAGGTTGAGAAGGTTCTGATCCATCTCTTGGATCGACGCGGCCATCTCGGCGACGGCGCTCGAAATGTCGGTCACGCGGCGCGCGACTTGCTCCGCGTTTTCGGCGACGGTTCCGGCCGAGCCGGCGACGTCGGTGGAGAATTCGAGCGCTTTTGCAAGCGCGGCGATCTCTTCGGTGACGCGTGCGTTGACTTCGATGGCGGTTTGGCTCGAGCGAAAACTCGCTTCCTGCACGGTGACCGCGGAGTGCTGGATCGTCGCGATCACGGTCGCGAGCCGTTCCCCGAGCGCGTCGACGCCCTGACCGAGCCGGCCGAGCAAATCTTTTCCGCGCCAGCCGACGCGGGCCGTGAGGTCCCCGCTGCCCATCGCTTCGAACGTGTCGACGACTCGCCCGACGCCGCGCAGCATCGCACGCCGGAACCAGCTCATCGCGAAGACCGCGATCAAGAAGGCCGCAATCGCGCCCGCGATTTGCAGAGTGAGCGCGAAGTTACGCGCCTGCAGCAGCGCCGCGAAACCGGTGTCGGAAGCCGTTTTTAAGCCGTCGAGCAGAGCTTGGCCGTCTTTACTTTGTTGCGCGTAGGCAACCGAACTCGCGCCCTCGATCTGTTTGAGCGCGTCGGCTTTCTTGCCGCTCGCGAGCAGGCTCACTCCGGAGAGCGCCTGGAAATCGTAGACCGAAGCGCTGTTCTTGAACGCCTTAACCAGCGCCGCAACCGAAGGATCTTTGCCGGTCAAGTCCTCCATCTTGCGCGCGTCCTCGGGAAACTGCGCGAGCATCGCCTTGGCCGAGGACATCGCCGCGGCCGCTTTGAGCGGGTCGGCGTTGGTTGCGGCCTCGATCGAGGCCGCTCGCAGGGTGTCCGCGTCGGAGGCCACCTTCACGTAGGCGAGCTCGCCGCGGATGATGGTATCGTGCAGAACCTGGGCCTGCGCGGTAATACCCATCATCGCGTAGATTGCGACGGGGACCATGGCGATGACGACGAGGAGGACCAGTGCAAATGCGTAGGTCAGCCCGCGTTCAAGACTCGTGCGTTTGGCATCCATATCAACAGTTCTTTCGGCCGTATGGGCCAGAAGGTTTAAGGCCGGGCCCAGTTATCGACAGGATGCTCGCAAGGAACGTCTTGAGGACCCGCTAACCTCCTCACGAACCTCGCCTGGAGCCGCTATACATTGTAGGGATTAGGCTAACGAGGCACAATATATGGGGTTTAAGCGGTTCGGATCAAAGAACCGGCATTGCTGTTGTGTTAGGTGGAAGTACGCGGATGAAGCACGAGACCGTAGCCGGCCTCGATATCGGAACGACGAAGACCTGCGCGGTCGTCGCCGCCGAGGGCCCCAGCGGCCTCGAAATCATCGGCTACGGCGAGGCTCCCTCCCTCGGCATGCGCAAGGGCGTGGTCACCGACCTCGAGGAGACGATCAAGTCGATCGAGGCGGCCGTTGAAAAAGCCGAGCGCATGGCCGGCGTACACATCGCCGAGGCATACGTGGCCGTTACCGGCGAGCATATCCGCAGCACCAACAATCGCGCGGTCGTCGCGGTCGCGAGTGAAGATCGTGAGGTCGGCATCGCCGACGTGCGACGCGTCGTGGATGCGAGCAAGATCATCAACCTGCCGGCCGACCGGCAAATCATTCACGCCCTGCCGCGCTTTTTTACCGTAGACGGTCAAGACGGCGTGGAAGACCCCGTCGGCATGGCCGGCGGGCGTTTGGAAGTAGATACGCACATCATCACCGGCGGGACCACGTTCATTACGAACGTGCTCAAATGCGTGCACCGCGCCGGACTCGAATCCGCGGGCTTGGTGTTCGAACCGCTCGCGAGTTCCGCCGCAACGCTGCTCGAAGAAGAGAAGCAAGTCGGCGTCGTGTTGCTCGATATCGGCGGCGGCACCACCGATATCGCGGTGTATTCCGGCGGCGGAGCGATCTACACGTCGACGGTTCCCGTCGGCGGCAACATCCTCACCAACGACGTCTCGCTCGGGCTCAAAACGACCACTGGCGAAGCCGAGCAGATCAAGCGGGCGTACGGCGCCGGCACGCGCGACGGCGACGAAGAAAAAATGTTTGCCGTTAAAACGCTCGACGGCCGCGCGACGCGCGAAGTATCGAGCAACCAGCTGCGCCAGATCGTCTTGCCGCGCGTCGTCGAGACGTTCCGTATGGCCAAGAGCAAGATCATCGAAAACGTTCCGCGCGATCTCGTTTTGGGCGAAGTCGTGTTGACCGGAGGCGGCGCGCACTTGATTGGTATCGAGCCGCTCGCCGAAGAAACGTTCGGCCTGCCGGTACGCATCGGCACGCCGACGCAGATCGCCGGCCTCACCGATGCGATGAAACAACCGCAGTACGCGACCGCGATCGGCCTCGTGCTCTTCGGCCCAACCGGCGGCATAGCGAATCACGACTACATCAAACGCAGTCCATCGATCTTCAGCAAGCTCGGCAAATGGCTGAGCGACCTATGGAACTAAACGACCCGTCCGAATTACTGCACACAGGCACACAACTTCCACTTTTGGAGGCATCGAATAACATGGCAGACGCGAAGCGCTATATGCCCGATCACGCGGCGACGATCAAGGTGGTCGGCGTCGGTGGCGGCGGTTGTAACGCGGTAAACCGCATGATCGAAGCGGGGCTTTCGGGCGTCGACTTTTTCGCGGTGAACTCGGACGTACAAGCGCTGCGTAACTCGCTCACCGAAAACACGGTGCAGATCGGCAGCGGTCTCACGCGCGGTCTCGGCGCGGGCGCCAATCCGAACCTCGCTCGCGAGGCGGCCGAAGAGTCGCGCGAGGATCTCGCGATGGTTCTCGACGGCGCCGATCTCGTATTTATCACCGCGGGTATGGGCGGCGGCACCGGAACGGGCGCGGCGCCGATCATTGCGGAGATCGCACGCGAATCCGGCGCGCTCACCGTCGCCGTCGTAACCAAACCGTTCGCGTTCGAAGGACGCAAACGCATGCAGCTCGCGGAACACGGCATCGCGGAGCTGGAGTCGAAGGTTGACACGCTCATCACGATTCCCAACGAACGCATCCTGCAAGTCATCGAAAAACGCACGCCGCTCAACGAAGCGTTCGCCTTCGCCGATGACGTTTTGCGCCAGGGCATTCAAGGTATTTCGGATTTGATCACGCAGCCCGGTTTGATCAATCTCGATTTCGCCGACGTAAAGACCATCATGAGCGACGCCGGCTCGGCGATGATGGGCATCGGCGAAGGCACCGGCGAGCATCGCGCCGCCGACGCCGCGCAGAAGGCGATCGCATCGCCGCTGCTCGAGACCACGATCGAAGGTGCGCGCGGCGTGATCTTCAACATCACCGGCGGTCCGGATATGGCGATGTACGAAGTCAACGAAGCGGCCGAGATGATCGCGCGCGCCGTCGATAACGACGCGCAGATCATCTTCGGCGCGTCGATCGATCCGCAGATGTCGGGCAAAGTGCGCGTCACGGTGTTGGCCGCCGGTTTCGGCTCGAGCCGCAGCTACTCGCGCTCCCAGAACGGCTTCAACTTCGCCTCGTCGTCTTCGGACGGCAAGATGGAAGCGGTCGCTCCGCTCAACATGGACGACATCGAAGTCCCGGCCTTCTTGCGCTACCGCGGCTAGGCTGAAAAACTCCCCCGAGGGCGAAAGAAGAGCGGCGGCCGGTATGAGCCGCCTCTCTTTTGCTTGCGAGGAGTCCCAGGTGCGCTTTCATCGGGTATGCGCGATCGCGGCGGCCTTGACCGTTGCGCTGCTCGCCGGTCCCGGTCCCGCACGCGCGCTCGACGCACCGTCCGTGCCGCCATCAGGCGCCCAGGGCGCCGTCCTGGTTCCTCCGCCGGGCTGGGTCAAACGTGACTTCGAGATGCATTTGGGGCCGGTGACGATAACGACGATGTGGGTGAAGGGGGCCGGATCGCCCGACAACATCAACCTTGGGAACGAATCGCTCGACGCGCCGGTGGCGGTCGAGATATTTGCGGGTGCCGCGAAGATGGGCTTAGAGCAAGTGGGCGGCCGCGGAGCCGTCAAGATCTCGCACACCGAGAAGTTGTGCAACGGCACGCAAAACGGCTGGCTCTTGGAGTCAAACCTATCGTTCGGCACGCACCCGGTCGACACCGAGCAAGTCTTTTCCGTCGGTAAGACGCACGCGTTTATCTTGACCTACACGCGCCTGCAAGGTGCGCCGGAGGACCCCGTCGCGCGAAGAGCGCTCGATACGCTCTGCACCACGTAGGCTAAAGCGTCTCGAGCGCGCTTCCGGGAACCGGCGAGACGCGACGTTCGATGTGGCGCGTCGCTTGACTGACGAACCAGGTGGAGAGCATCAGCAGCAGCGCGGCGTCGTCGAAGAAGCCGAGCAGCGGAATATCGCCTAAAATATTCAGCGGTGAGATGATGAAGAGTGCCAGCGCGATCGCGATGCCTTTGAGGCCGAGCGAGACGCGGGCGTCGCGCATGAGGGGCACGACGCGCAGGATGTTGGTGCGGGCTAAGAAGAGCGTGCGAAAGAGCTTCATGCCGTTCCCTTACCCCGAAACGCGGACGGAGTTTCAGCGAGCAAGCGTGGGAGCGTGCGTGAGCAGATGCAGATGCGTGAAGACCGCCCACGTCGCGAAGAGCCATCCGAGGCCGAAGAGCGTACCGCCGACGATGTCGGTCGCGTAGTGCGCGGCCAGCGCCAAGCGCGACCAGTCGATGCCCAGCATCCAGCAGAGCAGCAGGGCAACTAGCGCGATCCGCAGCGGCGTGGGAATCGGAGCGATTACGGCGAGGGTCAGCCACGCACCGTAAAACACGACCGACGTGGTCGCGTGCCCGCTCGGGAACGAGTAGCCCAGTTCGCGCCCGGCGATCCAATTATCGGGCCGGATGCGATGAAATCGATGCTTGATGAGTTCGACGACGCCCTGCGAGAGCGTCTGCGAAACGATGACGCCGACGGGCACGAGCACGCTCTCGCGCGCGACCGCAAACGCGACGCAGGCAACGACGCTAAACGCCAGCAGAAACGGGCCGCGCCCGCTCGTGGTTAACGCGATCGCGAGATCG
>DATBTN010000024.1 GCA_036559195.1 Candidatus Baltobacteraceae bacterium | reverse complement strand
GAACCTGACGCCCGATCAACTCATGGCCGGCGCCAAAACCTACAGCGTGCCGTACATGACGCAAGCGAAAAACGTGGATACCGTGGTCGCATTCGGCAAAGGCGCCGATCCCGCCGCGACCAGCGAGTACATGACGGAGCTCATCAGCGCCGACATCCGCCCCGACCTTGCAAAAATAACCATCCCGCTGCTCGAACTCGGCCCCTTCGACGCAACGCTCGATCCGCACAACCCATCGATGTCGACCAAGACACTCGCCGAAAAACAAGCCTACTACCAAAAACTCTTAAGCAACGACCCAACGGCAAAAGTGCAATTCATCGACAACTCCCGCCACTTCATAATGATCGACCAACCCCAAGCCTTCTACGCAGCAGTGAGCGCGTTCCTAAAAACGCTCCCCTAAGCTGCGCCAAGCTTCGACTAGCAGCACGAGCACGTTCCAGCATCGCCTTTCGACAAGCAGTCCTTCGACAAGCAGTCCTTCGACAAGCAGTCCTTCGACAAGCTCAGGATGACAAGTGGGGGCATCTTTTTTTTTGTCATGCTGAGCCTGTCGAAGCACGAGCGGGTTTCTCGCGTCGTCTTTCGACAAGCAGTCCTTCGACAAGCTCAGGATGACAAGTAGGGGGGCATCTTTTTTTTGTCATGCTGAGCCTGCCGAAGCACGAGCGGATTTCTCGCGTCGTCTTTCGAGAAGCAGTCCTTCGACAAGCTCAGGATGACAAGTAGGGGGGCATCTCTTTTTTTGTCATGCTGAGCCTGTCGAAGCACGAGCGGATTTTTCGCGTCGCCTTTCGAGAAGCAGTCCTTCGACAAGCTCAGGATGACAAGTGGGGGCATTTTTTTTGTCATGCTGAGCTTGTCGAAGCACGAGCGCGTTCCTAGCGGGGTTAGTGCGTGGCCATTAGGGTTCGGAGCCTGGCTTCGCCGGTGGCGGCTTGGGCGCGGAGGTCTTCGTAGCTTGCGTATTCGGCGGCGGTGGGTTTTTCGTAGGCTAGTTCTAGATCGTTTGCGAGGAAGGCGATTTGGTCGCGCAGCTTGGTCTCGAGCAGCACGTCGCCTTCGGTCGAGTGGAGATTCAACTGGGCCAAGTTGGCGATCTCGCGGTTGACTTGCGCGCGCTTCGCCGGCGTCATCCGGCTGCGAGCGGCCATCGCCGCATCGATCGCTTTGTTCAAACTATCGAGCGTGCCGTGAACGCGCGTTTCGAGTGCCAGGCGCGCGTCGAGATCGCCCGCCGCCGGATGGAGACGCGGGTCGAGCGCCACGTGCAGCGGTTGCGTTAGTTTCTTTGCGCCGTACTGCAGTACCACGGCGTACGCGCCGGGGACGATCGTCGGTCCGTCGACGTTGTCGCGGAAATCGTCGGTCGTCGGTTGGCGGAAGCCGGGGATGTCGGTTGCGGGCGCGTAGCGCATGTCCCATTGGAAGCGATTCATGCCCGGTTCGATGGTCGTGATCTCGCTCACATCCAGCGCGCGCTGGTGCACGTCGTCCATGAGGGCGCGCACTTCGGGCGCGACCTTCTTCGCGTACTTGTCTTTGCGGTGCAGCGCGAAACTGCGAATCGTGGTGCCGTGCGCGTCTTCGAACGAGAGCGTTACGGGCGTCTGGCCGTTGTAACTCGCCGGTACGTTGAAGAACACGGTCGCGCCGTAGGCCGGATTCTGCCCCACGTCGCCGACGGCGTTGCCGCCGTATGCGTGCGAGAGCCACGCCGTCTCCGGTTCGAAGAGCTGCGCGTCGGCGACGCTCGGCTCGCTCGTGCGTGCGAGCTGTTCGAGCATCGCGAGGTTATCGAGAATCCAAATCGCGCGCCCGTGCGTGGCGATCGCGACCTCGCCTTGGCGAGCGTTAATGGCGATATCGCGCACTTGCACGCCCGGAAGATTGAGCGTGAGCGGCTGCCACTGCGCGCCGCCGTCGAGGCTTACGTACACGGTGCTGCGGGTGCCCGCAAAAAGCAGGCGCGGTTCGCGCGGATCCTGGCGCACGATGTAGGCGTATTGATCGGTCGGCAAACCGGTCGTCATCGCCGTCCAATGCGCGCCGTAGTCGGCCGTCTTGTAGACGTAGGGGTGAAAGTCGTCCCACATGTAGCGCGAGGCCGTGAGATACGCCGCGCCCGCCGCCGTATGCGAGGGCTCGATCGAACTAATCTGCGCCCACTGCGGCAACGCCGGCGGCGTTACCAGCGACCACTTCGCACCGTGATCGGTGGTAACGTGCACCAGGCCATCGGCCGAACCCGCCCACATCACGTCGCCGTTGAGCGGCGAAACGGCAAGCGAGGCGATATCCGGAAACGTTTCCGCGCTGGTTTGATCGTAGTCGATCGGTCCGCCGCTGGGGCCTTCGGTGCTCTTATCGTTGCGCGTGAGATCGGGACTGAGAATCTTCCACGTCTTGCCTTCGTCCATGCTCGAGAAGACGTTCTGGGCGGCCACCAGCAGCTCGTGCGGGTTCGCCGGCGAGAAGAAGATGGGATGCGTCCAGCCGAAGCGGTAGCGCAATTCGCCCGCCGATGCGCCCGAGAGATAGGTCGGCCACGGGCTGACGTTGTGATCTTGGCCGATGCTGTTGTCTTGACGCATCATCGCGCTGTAATAGCCGCTGCCGTAGGTAACGTTGGGATCGCCCGGCTGCGGCGCGACGAACGTACTCTCGCCCGATGCCACGCCGTGCCAATCGCCCAGACTAATGCTGCCCTGCGAGGTCGCGCTCGGCCCTTCGAAAGCGCCTTCATCTTGCGCGGCGCCGTAGACGTGGAACGGAAACTGCCCGTCGAGCGCGATGTGATAGTACTGGCCCGTGGGCTGATTGTTCTCGCTGCTCCACGATTTGCCGCCGTCGGTCGAAACCGTGCCGCCGCCGTCGTCGCCGCCGAGCAAAATCTTCGAATTGTGCGGATTGATCCAGAGAATGTGGTGATCGCCCGAGGGCGAGATCGCCTTCCACGACTTGCCGCCGTCGGTCGTTTTGAAGACGCCGTCGACTTCGGGCGCGTACGCGACCTGCGAGTTGCTCGGGTCGGCGTAAATGGCCATGTAATAGAATGCGCGCTGGCGCAGCTTCATCTCACTATTGACGCGCTTCCACGTTGCGCCCGCATCGGTGGAACGGAAGACGCCGCCGTCGTGCGCCTGAACGATCGCATACACGACGTTGGGATTGCTGGCCGAAACCGAGACGCCCATGCGCCCCAGCAGATCGTGCGCGAAGCCGGGATGCTTCGAAATGTTGGTCCAATGCGCGCCGCCGTCGACCGTTTTGTAGAGGCCGCTACCCGGTCCGCCGCTGGTGAGCTTCCACGGCACGCGCTGCGCCTGCCACATCGATGCGTAGAGCACGCGCGGATTGTGCGGATCCATCACCACGTCGATCGCGCCGGTCTTATCGTTAACGAAGAGCACTTTGCTCCAGGTTTTGCCGCCGTCGGTGGTCTTGAAGACGCCGCGCTCGGCGTTGGGCTTGAAGACGTGGCCCATCGAGGATGCGTAGACGATGTTCGGATCGGTCGGATGAATCGCGAGCGCGCTCGTGGTGTGCGTGTCGCTCAAACCCGCATAATGCCAGGTTTTGCCCGCGTCGGTGGTTTTGTAGATGCCGACTCCGGTATCGAAGTCGCTACGAATATCGCTCTCGCCGGTGCCCGCGTAGATGACGTGCGAATTCGACGGCGCCACCGCGATCGCGCCGATCGAATCGGCCACGCCGGGAATCTTACCGTCGCTGATGTTGGTCCACTCTTGTCCGTAGTCGGTGCTGCGCCAAACGCCGCCCTGCACGCCCCCGAAGTAGAACAAGTTCGGATTGCTGGGCACGCCCGCAACCGCCACCGCGCGCCCGCCGATAAACGGCCCGATATTGCGCCACTGCAACTTGCTCATCAACTTCTGCGCCGGACTCGCCGAATCGGTCGCCCGAGAAACCGCCGGCACGGCGAGCAACAACCCAACCAAAACAAAAGAAACCAGCTTCTTCATGCCATCCCTTTACAAGCGCATTTTCTTAATCGTCATCACGCATCGCTACCACGCATCGCTACCATGCATCGCTACCACGCATCGCTACCATGCATCGTCATCACACCTTGTCATGCTGAGCTTGTCGAAGCACGAAGCACGAAGCACGAAGCACGAAGCACGAAGCACGAGCACGAAGCACGAAGCACGAAGCACGCCATGACACCGACCCCCGTTACTATTGCCCCTCGCTATGCCCAACCCCTCGGCCAAGCATCGCGCGAAGATTCGCCCGAACCGCCGGCCACTCGGCGGCGACGATGCTGTACACGTACGTGTCGCGCAGCGTGCCATCCGCATGCAGCATGTGGCTGCGCAGCACCCCATCGAGCTTCGCCCCCAGCCGCTCGATCGCGCGCCGGCTCCGCCGATTAAACGCCGACGTCCGAAACTCAACCGCGATACACTCCAGCGTCTCAAACGCGTGCGTCAGCAAAAGCAGCTTCGCCTCGCTATTTACCCCGCTCCGCTGCACCCCAGCCCGATGCCACGTCGACCCGATCTCCACGCGCCGATTCTCGACATCGACGTTCATAAACGTCGTCATCCCCACCGCGCGGCCCGTCGCCGCCTCCACGACGGCAAACGGCAGCATCGTCCCCCGCTCGAACAACCCCAGCCGCCGCGCAATCTCGGCCCGCACGCCGTCGGGACTGGGAACGCTCGTATACCACAGCTCCCATAGCCGCCCGTCGGCAACGGCCTCAACCAAATCGTCATGATGCTCGAACGCGAGCGGCTCGAGCACCACGTGCGCCCCCCGCAAAACAACCGGCGTCAGCAGATTCAACGCACACCAACTCTCATCGCCCCACTCGTTCAAGATGACCGGCCGCATCCATGCGGAAACACACGGCATGCCGCACTTACAGACGGAGCGCCTTCGACTCGAGCCGCTAACGGCGCACCACGCTGCCGCTTTTCTGGCATTCGTCGAGCGCAATCGCGCGCATCTCGCGCGCTGGGAGCCGGAGCGCGACGACACGTTCTACACGCTCGCCTACCACCAAGACGAAATCGCACGGAGCGAAGCGAACGTGCAGCGAGGAACCGAAGCGCGCTTCATCGCCTTCGATGGCGCGAGTTCAGAGATCGTCGCCAGCGTAAACCTCTGGAACATTCGACGCGGCGCGATCCAAGCTGCAACGATCGGCTACTCCGTCGACGTCGCGTGCGAGGGCCGAGGCTACGCCACGGAATGCGCGCGCGCCGTGGTTCGGTACGCGTTCGACGAACTCAACCTGCATCGCGTCGAAACGAGCTATCAGCCCCTGAACGAACGCAGCGGGCGCGTGCTGCGAAAACTCGGCTTCGTCGTCGAAGGCTACGCCCGCGATCACCTGTTGATCGCCGGCACCTGGCGCGACGGCATCCTCGTTGCGCTTACCAACGAAACTTGGCGACCGGCGTTAGCGCGATAACGGGCGCGAACCGCGA
>DATBTN010000023.1 GCA_036559195.1 Candidatus Baltobacteraceae bacterium | reverse complement strand
GATGGCGAGAACGTCGTTGACGAATCCGGCGCGCGTGATCCAGGCCGGATCGGGCTCCGGCTTCGCGACGCCGTTTCCGCGCAATTCGATGGCTAGGTTTTGGTACGAGTCGCCAAACGCGCGCAGTTGATAGTCCCAGATAGCTGCGGTCGAACCCACGCCGTGAACGTAGACGACGGCATCGCCCTTCGCTCCACAACTGCGCGCGCCGGTTAGCACGCCGTCGGCACAATCGGCCCAAATAGTGGAGATCACGACGCGCGCTCGCGCTTGTGGCGCACGAAAGCAAGCACGTCTTCGAGCGTGCGGGTGTTCAAAACGTCGGCCTTTCCCAGCCCCGCGCGTCGCGCTTGACCCACGGCGAGCGCAACGTTCGCGAGTTGGCCGGTTTGATGCGCGTCGCTATCGACGGTGAAGGTCACGCCGAAGCCGTGCGCGCGGCGCGCGAGCGAGGCCGGCAGATCCAGGCGCAGTTCTTGACCGTCGATTTCGAGGGCGGTGCCGGTTCGTGCGGCCGCCGAAAATACGACATCGTAATCGAATTCGTAGCCCGCGAATCGATCGATCATCCGTCCGGTCGGATGGCCGATGATGTTGACGAACGGATTCTCGCAAGCGCGGATCAGCCGGCGCGTCATCTCGTCGCGCGATTGATTGAACGCATCGTGAACGCTCGCAACGACGATATCGAGCTCCGCCAGCTGATCGTTCGGGAAATCGAGCGACCCGTCGGGCAGGATGTCCACTTCGCTGCTGCAGAGCGTTCGCACGCCGTAACGGTCGCCGATCGCGCGGACCTGCGCGCGTTGCTCGCGCAGTTTCTCGGCCGAGAGGCCGTAGGTCGCGCCGCGCCCGTGTGAATGATCGGAGATCGAATGATACTCGTAGCCGCGAGCGGCAGCCGCAGCAATCATCTCGTCGAGCGAATCGATTCCGTCGCTCCAGGTGCAGTGCATGTGAAAATCGCCGCGCACGTCGGCGAGTTCGAGCAACGCCGGAAGCGTACCGGCGAGCGCGAGATCGACTTCCCCGATTCCGCTGCGCAGCTCGGGCGGCACGAACTGCATCCCGAGTGCGGCGTAGACTTGCTCTTCATCCGTGCACGTAGTGACCTTGCCGGTCGCAAGCTCGAGTATCCCGTTCTCGCTCACGCGTACGCCTTTGCGCACGGCGTGCTCGCGCAGTTGAATGTTGTGCTCGCGGCTGCCGGTGAAATGCTGCAGAAGATTCCCATAGAGATTGTCGGGCAGGACGCGCAGATCGATTTGAAGACCGCCCTCGAGCCAGATGCTCGCTTTGGTCGGGCCCTCGCCGAGCACGGCGTGCGCGCGCTCCCACTTCGTAAAATGCTCGATCACTCGCGCGGCTTCATCCGACGTGCAGACGATGTCGATGTCGCCGACGGTAACCTCCGCGCGACGCACGCTTCCCGCGCACGTTAACCGATGCAGCGGCGGCCCGTCTTGCAGATACCCCATCGCGTCGTTTGCGATGCGCAGCGCGAGCGCGAGAGGCGTTCGGTGCGAGCGCCCTTTAAACGCGAGGATACCGCGTTTGATGTTCTCGAGCGACTTTGGACCCAGACGCGGTGCCGTCGCGAGCGTGCCGTCGTCGATCGCGCGTTCGAGATCGGCGAGCGAACCGATCCCGAATTTCTCCCAAAACATCGCGGCCGTTTTAACGCCGATGCCGGATACATCGAGCACCTCGAAGATCGTCGGCGGAAATCGCTGCTGCAGCTCCTCCAGGTGCGCCGACGTGCCGGTGCGCACGATTTCCTCGATCGTCACCGCGATCGATTTCCCAATGCCCGGCAGCGCCTTCAGCTCGCCCGAACTGACGAGTTCGGCGACGGGTTGGGCGTTCTCGATCGTCGCGGCCGCGCGTTCGTAGGCCATGAACTTGAAAAACGTCTCGCCCGCCAGCTCCATGAGCGTTCGGATGCGTAGGAGCGTTCGAGCGACGTCCGCATTAGAGACCACCAGGGCTCTTTCGACGCAGCCCAGGCCTTCCCGGCTACGAAAAACGAGGCCCGCTCTGCCGGCCAACCTAATAGGACGGGGTGCCGAAGACTCGACTGCGGCCGGAGATCTTCAATCTGCCGGTCGAGAAGATGCGCGAGGGGTATTACTCCGATACCTATTTCAACCGCGCGCGCCAGATTCTCGTGAGCGACGACCACCATCCGGTTGTGCGCATGCAGATTTTTCAGCGCGACCATGCGGTGCTTTGCGGGATCGACGAAGCGCTCGCCATTTTGCGGCTCTGCAGCGACGGATGGGAACACCTGACGGTCGCGGCGCTGCACGACGGCGACTCGATCGCCCCATACGAAACGGTGCTGACCATCGAGGGCGACTACGCGCGCTTCGCGCATTTGGAAACGCCGTACCTGGGCGTCCTCTCGCGCCGAACGCGGATCGCAACCAACGCGCGCTCGATCGTTGCGGCGGCCGGCGGCAAACAGGTGCTGTTCTTTCCCGCTCGTTTCGATCACCATTTGGTGCAGACCGGCGACGGATATGCGGCGTATATCTCCGGAGCGCTCGGCGTCTCGACCGATGCCAACGCCGAATGGTGGGGCGCTCGCGGAATGGGAACCGTACCGCACGCTTTGATCGCGGCCTACGACGGCGACACCGTTTTGGCGACGCTCAAGTTCGCCGAATACGTCGACCCGTCGGTCAACGTGATCTCGCTTGTCGATTTCGATAACGATTGCGTGGGAACGAGCCTCGCCGTCGCGCGCGCGCTCGGCGAGCGTCTCTGGGGCGTGCGGCTCGACACGTCGGGGACGCTGGTCGACAAGTCGATCTGGAACGAGATGGGCACGTTCAAACCCACCGGCGTGATTCCGCAATTGGTCTGGAACGTTCGCAACGCGCTCGACGCCGAGGGATTCACCGGCGTACGCATCGTCGTCAGCGGCGGGTTCGATCCCGCGCGTATCTCGGCGTTCGAGCGCGATCGCGTGCCCGTCGACGGCTACGCGGTCGGAAGCGCGTTTTTCGACGGATCCGGGCGATTCGATTTCACCGCCGATATCGTCGCGATTCAACACAGCGGGCAATGGCAAGAGTGTCACAAAGTCGGGCGCCCCGAACGCCCGAACCCGCGTCTCGAACGCGTGGTCGCGTAGCGTGACGCTGCTCGAAATGCGCGACGCAACGTTCGCGCGCGCAGGCGAGACGATCGTCATGCCGCTCACCGTCTCGCTCGTGGCGGGCGCGCGCGCGGCGCGTACGTTCGCAAATGCACGCGAGGCTGCGACCGTCGCGCTGATGGCGGCGGGCATCGTGAAGGCGACGACCGGCCGCATCTTCATCGGTGAGTTCGATCCGCGCATCCAGCCCGTTCAGGTGAAGCGCATCGTGGGGTACGTGCCGCACGAAGCGGTTCCGCACGAGTTCGCGACCTTTGCCGCATACATCGACTACCGCGCAAAACTCTGGGGTCTCGAACGCGAGCCCAGCCTCGCGCGCGCGACGAGGCTGCTCGCAGCCCTCGACGGCGTGCACGAGGCCTTCGCCTATCCGTTGGTCGGCGCGATGCTCGCGCACCCGGCGTTGCTCGTGCTCGATCGGCCGCAGGCCGCCTACGCTCCGCAGATTATGGCCGTTGCAAATTCGAGCGCCGTCTTTTCGACGCACGTGTCGGCGCGCGAGGCGGAGCTGTTCGCCGCGTCTCGAGCCCGCGAATCGGTGCCGCTATGAGTCGGGGAACCGCGATTCGAGCGATCGTTGCGACGCGGCTGCGTAAGGAGATGCGGCTCATCGCGTACGTTTGCACGGCTTCGGCGGTGGTCGCGTTCGTTCAGCCGCACGCGATCCTCGCGTCGCTGCACGACCGTCTCGCGGGCGACCTCGCGGCGCGCGCCACGTGGATGGCGGGACTCATCTTCTTCGGCACGCTCACCGGCATCGTCGTTGCGGCCGCGCAACGCGGCGCGGGGCGACTGCGCGAACTAGAACTCTGCGAAGAGAGCGCGCCGCTCTATGGTCGCGAACTCGCGCGCGCGACGGCGCTGGTTCCGTGCGTCATCGTGACGATCGCATCGCTGGTCTATTGGTTCGTACAATTTCTCACCGGTTTTGCCGCGCCGCCGGCGTTTTTCGCGCTCGCACTCGCCTCCGTGAACGCGAGCACGCTCGTCGCGTGCTCGGCCACGCTGCGCCGCGGCGCGTCACGCTATCTCTATATCGCGTTCGCCTGGGTGACGGCTTCGGTTTCGTACGTTTTAACGGTGTACGCCGACACGCTGCGCCCGCCCGTAGCGTTGCGCGGGCATTACGACGACGCCCTCGGCGTTGCGTCGGTCCTCATCTTTAGCGCGATCGTCGGCTTCGCAGCCTTACGCCAATACGGTGAAGCGTTAGCCCGCTACGACCCCGTGCCGTAGCGGGCTGTTTCCTTCGACAGGCTCGTCCTTCGACAGGCTCAGGATGACAGGGTGGTGGCGGGGGAGGTGGTGGCGAGTTTCTCGAGGATCGCGCGATTGAATTGCGAGAGATCGTCGGGAGTACGCGACGTGACCCAGTTGCTGTCTTGCACGACGGCCTGATCGCGAAACAAACCGCCGGCGTTGCGAATGTCGTCGGCGATCGCCGGGAACCCGGTCAGCTGGCGACCGCGCACGAGTTGCGCGGAAATCAACACCTGGGGACCGTGGCAGATCACGAACATTGGTTTCTTCGCGCCGTCGAACTCGCGAACGAAACGCTGCACGTCCTTGTTCATCCGAATGTGATCCGGAGAACTCCCGCCGGGTACGAGCAGCGCGTCGAAGTCGTCGGCCGTACAATCGGCAACGAGTTCTTCGGCCTTCACGCTCGTGCCGTCGTCCAGCCCGCGTTTGCCTCGAATTTTTTGGAGCGCTTTCTCGTCGATACCGACGATCGTGACGATAGCGCCGGCTTCCTCGAGCGCGCGCCGGGGTTCGATGAGTTCCGATTCTTCAAAACCATCGCCGATGAGGGCGGCGATGCGCTTACCTTCCACTGATTGCATCCGGCTCGATTCTCTGGACCGCTCGCGCGCTCCCGGTCACAGCGTCCCGCCGGTTTCTTGGATAGCCGTACGGAGGAGATAAGCCAGCTCTAATTCGATTTTGCCCAGCGGATCGAGTAGCGGGTCCTCGGCGAGCGCCTTAATCGTGGGATTGCGGCGCGTCATGTCGTTCTCGGGCACCGCGTGGCGCGGGTTGATCTCGCGCATATAGATTCGGGCGTCGTAGCGCAACTGGCCCTCGGGCAAGAAATAGAGTGGGTCTAAACCGAAGGCGTAGGCGGCAAGCGAGAGGATGTCCGTACGCTGCATGAATTCGATCGGCTTGGTGCGCAGCACCGTTACGAGCCGCGCGAGCGCGCTGATGCCAAGCCGGCGTCCCCCCTCGAAGACCTCCGCGAGTTCGGGCACGGTGAGGCCGGCGGCTACGGCCAGGCGGGCATCGTCGATCTCCCGCTCGGCGGCGAAGGCCTTGAGGCTCGCGCCGAACTGCGTGCCGCCGGCGGTTCCGCGCGTGCCGTCCCAGGCTGATTGGTGGGTATTCATGACCGGATCGGCTCCCTGCTGACGAAGACCGCCCCGTCCGTCCCCCGGCGAACGGCGTAGCGATCGATAGTGGCAAACTCCCCAAGAGTCATCGCCCCGGTGCGCACGTCGAAGCACCACGCATGCCACGGACAGGTCACGAGGGACCCCTCTAGCCAACCATCGACGATTGGAGCGCCTTGGTGCGGGCAGCTGTTCTCGAGGGCGTAGAACTCGCCCGCGATGTTGAAGAGCGCGACCTCGTGCCGGCCGACGGTATAGGCGCGCGATCCGCCCGGCGGGATGCGATCCGCTTCGGGCAGCCGCACGAAATCCTCATGTTTCTCGGCGGAACGTTCACTCATAGGGAGATTCGATGGTACGCGATTATCGCGGCGGGTTGCAATGCGAATTGGCGCGATCGGGGCGGCGGGGCCTGCTGGCACTGGCGGCGCTGGGGGCCGCGCTGCTGCTGGCCGCGTGCGGGCCCGGGCGTCCCGTCCGTCACGGACATCATCAAAGCGCGCCCCAGGTCGATGCTCGAATCGTTCGGCGCAACCGGTCGTACCTCGATGCGCTGCGGGGGGGCCGCGAGCGGCACGATCGCGCGTTCTTCGTGGCGCGCGTCGCGCAGGCTCGCCGGCTCGAGCAGCATGCCGAAGCCTCCGAACGAGCGAGTCACGACGCGCTCGCAGAGCGCGAATACGAACGCTCGCTGCTGATGCTGGCCGACGCGCGGCATTTCGCTTTGATGACTTTTTCGACGCCGCACGCGGTGGCAACGGCAACCGCGCAACCACTCGCGCAAACGCATCGGCGCTTGGATCGTCTGCGCCGAACGATCGCGATCTACAACCAACGGCACCCGAGCCTGCCGCGCCGCACCGCAAAGCGCGCGCCGAGCAAACGCCATCATCGCTTTCTAGGAATCTTCTTCTAGCAAAATCAGGCTCACGTGACAAAAAGCCCTCTTGTCACCCTGAGCTTGTCGAAGGGCGACGCGTTGAACGGCGCGCGCGCCGATATGAAACCGGTCGTGAGGCGCCGCGGGGGTTCCGATGCTGCGGTCCGCGCTAACCGAAAAGTCCGGCGATGAGGCCGCCGTCGACGGCGATCGTTTGGCCGGTCACGTAGCCTGCCGGTTCGCCGCAGAGAAAAGCCACCATCGGCGCAAACTCATCGGGCTGGGCGATGCGGCCGATGGGCACTTCGCGGCCGGCGGCTTCGAGTTTCGCCGCGTCGTCGCCGTAGAGCGATCGAAGACGATCGGTCTCGATTCGTCCGGTCGCAATCGCGTTGACGGTGATGCCGTCTTTTGCAACTTCGCCCGCGAGCGTTTTGTATGCCGAGACGAGCGCCGTGCGAAAGGCGTTCGAGAGCACGAGCGTTCCGATCGGCTGTTTCACCGAACTCGAGGTAAGCGCGACGACGCGGCCCCACTTGGCCGCGCGCATCGCCGGAACAACGAGTTCGGTCAGCCGCAACATGCTGCGCAGCACGGTTCTATAGCCGGCATCCCAATCTTCAATGGCCGTCTGCGTGAACGTACCGGGCTTGGGACCGCCGCCGTTGGCAATCAGTATCTCCACGTCGCCGAACGCCGCGCGTACGTCGGCAAGCAAGTTTTCGATCGAGATCGCGTCAGCTAAATCGACGGTGAACGCGCGCGCATCCGACGCGCCGCGTGCGATCGCGGCGGCAGCGACGGCTTCCAACTCCTCCCTACGCCGCGCGGCGACGGCCAAGCGCACGCCCTCGCGCGCGAGAGCCAGCGCGCAGGCCTTGCCAAGACCCGAGCTCGCGCCGGTAACCAGCGCGACTTTTCCGCGAATTTCGAGATCCATGCGGTTCCTCTCGACGCGCGAGGCGCAGGAATCCTGCGCCTGGAATGGGCGGGCAATGAGTCACGCGCCCGACCCCTCGCAGCCGATCGTCGAACGCCGCACCGAGATCGTGTTCCCGAGCGACACCAATCACTACGGCACGCTCTTCGGCGGCAAGGCGCTCGCGATGATGGATATCGTCGCGTCGATCGCCGCGCTGCGAGCGGGTCGCAAGCCGGTCGTTACGGCCTCGATCGACCGCACCGACTTTCGCGCGCCGGTGCGCGTTGGAGAGTTTGCCGAGACGATCGGCACGGTGGTACGCGTGGGCCGCACGTCGATCACCATCGAGGTGGAACTCTGGGCCGAGAACCCGATTTCCGGCGAGCGCCGCCTCTCGACGGTCGGCCGCTTCGTGATGGTGGCCGTCGGTCCCGACGGCAAGCCGATCCCAATCGTGGACGAGGCACCCACCGGCTAGGTCCTTGCGTTGCCGCCCGGGCCTCTGGTATGCTAGCGCGGTCGCCGGAGCGGACCTACGGCCTGCATCCGATGCGAGCCTATCCTTGAACGAGGAGTTCTCTTACCCCATGCCTTTGAACAAAGACCAGAAATCCGAGATCGCGGCGAAGTTCGCCCGCTCGACGGGCGACACCGGTTCGGCCGACGTCCAGATCGCGATCCTGACCGCGTCGATCAACATGTTGACCGAGCACTTGAAGATCCACAAGAAAGATCACCACGGCCGCCGCGGCTTGCTCCTGCAAGTCGGCCAGCGCCGCCGTCTGTTGAACTATCTGCAGAAGAAAGATCTCGAGCGCTATCGCAAACTAATCGCCGACCTCGGCCTACGCCGCTAATCGCAAATCGCGCAAACAAAAAAGAGCTCGCCTGACGGCGAGCTCTTTTTCTGTTTGTCATGCTGAACTTGTCGAAGCATGAGCTTGTCGGGAAGCGTTGGCCGATCGAAGCGGCGTCCTTCGTCAAGCTCAGGATGACAAGTGGGGGCCTTTTGTGTGTTTGTCATGCTGAGCTTGTCGAAGCATGAGCTTGTCAGGAAGCGTCGGGCGGTCGAAGCGTCGTCCTTCGACAAGCTCAGGATGACAAGTGGGGGCCTTTGTGTTTGTCATCCGTGTGGGGGCTTGTGTGTTTGTCATCCATGTTGGGTGCTTGTGTGCTTGTCATGCTGAGCTTGTCGAAGCATGCGCTTGTCGAAGCGTGAGCGTTATTTGCGTTTGGCGGCTTTGCGTGCTGCTTCTTTGATGGCGGTTTTGCCCATGCCGTAGAACTCGATGAGTTGGGTCGGCTCGCCGGATTGTCCGAATTGGTCGTGGACGCCGACGAACTCCATCGGTACGGCGTGGTTGGCAGCCAAGATCTCGGCGACGCGCGAGCCCATGCCCGCGTGTACTTGGTGCTCCTCGACCGTGACGACCGCACCGCATTGCTTGGCGGCGGCAACGATCGCCGGCTCGTCCATCGGTTTGACGGTGTGGTTATTGATCACCATGCACTCGATGCCGTCTTCGCGCGCGAGTTCTTCGGCCGCGATCAATGCGTTGTAGACGAGGATCCCGCAGGCGACGATCGCCACGTCGGAGCCTTCGCGAAACGTCTGTGCCTTGCCGATCTCGAACGGCGTCTCTTCGGTGGTGATGACCGGGCTCTTATCGCGCCCGAATCGCAAATAGGTCGGTCCGAATTTTTCGGAGAGCGCGATCGTCGCTTTCTTCGATTGAATCGAATCGCACGGAACGACGACCATCATGTGCGGGATCACGCGCATGATCGCAATGTCTTCGATCGCCTGGTGCGTGGCGCCGTCGGGACCGACGGAGACGCCCGCGTGCGCGCCGGCGATCTTCACGTTGGTTTCGTTGAGCGCCATGGTCGTACGCACTTGCTCCCACGATCGTCCGGGATTGAACATCGCGTAGGAAGCGATCCACGGAATCTTGCCGGCCGCCGCGAGTCCGGCCGCCATCGCGACGAGCATCTGCTCCGCCACGCCGATCTCCATGTATTGGTCGGGACAGGCTTTTTTGAAGCCCTCCATGCGCGTCGACTCCGCCAGGTCGGCGCAGATTCCGACCACGTTTTTGTTCTTTTTACCCGCCTCGATGAGCCCTTCGCCAAACCCGTTGCGCGTTGGAATCTGCTTGATCGCCGCTGCATCGGTGTAGTCGACCAGATGCATCGACGTGACGCCGTTCATCAGGTTGCTGCTAGCCATGGTGTGCAAGGATCCTTTCGCGCTCGGCTGCGAGTTCGCGCAGCGCTTCGTCGGCTTGTTCTTTGTTCGGCGGCTTACCGTGCCAGGTGTAATCGCCTTCCATATACGAGACGCCCTTACCGGGAACCGTGTTCGCCACGATAACGGTGGGTTTGCCCGTGACGAGCTTCGCTTTCTCGACGGTCTCCACGAACGCCGCGATATCGTTGCCGTCGCACTCGAAGACTTCCCAGTTGAAACTGCGATACTTATCCGCGAGCGGTTCGAGCGGCATCACGTCTTCGGTACTGCCGTCGATCTGAATGAAATTCCGATCGATGATGCACATCAAGTTGTCGAGCTTGAATTTACCGGCCGTCATCATCGCCTCCCAATGCAGCCCGCATTGATGCTCGGCATCCGACGTCACCACGTAGACGCGCCAGTCTTTCTTATCGAGTTTCGCCGCCTGCGCCATGCCGACGCCCTGCGCGAGCCCTTCGCCCAGCGGGCCCGACGTGGATTCCAGCGCGGGCAAACGAACGCGCTCGGGATGCCCCTGCAAACGCGAACCGAATTTGCGCAGCGTCAGCAACTCTTCTTTCGGAAAGTAGCCGGCTTCGGCCATCGCACTATAACGAACCGGGGCGATGTGTCCGCACGAAAGCAGCAGACGATCGCGGTCCTCCCAATCGGGCCGCTTCGGATCGTTGCGCATGATCTGCAGGTAGAGCGCCGTGAAGACGTCGGCCATATCCAGCGGGCCCGCCGAGTGGCCGGAACCGGCCGCGAGCAGCGAGCGGATGATGCCCTGGCGCACGGAATTGGCGTGCTCCTTGAGTTCGGTCACACGCGCGGGGGACAAAGATTGCATGCGCCCGATATACCCGCCAAAGCAGGTCTAGCCCTCGGAGGAGGCCCTTTTCAGTAACCCGACGCTAGGCCCGCTGGATGACGGCGGTCGGTGCCGCCGTAGCGGATGCCGGTCTTCGGGTCGATGAGGACTGCTTGCGCCGAACCCCAGGCCGGGACTTCCTTGAACGAATAGCCCATCGCCGTCAGTCGTTTCATCGTTGCATCGCTAAATGCGCCCGGCTCGTATTGGATTTGATCGGGGAGCCATTGCATGTGCATCCGCGGAGCGTTGACGGCGTCTTGCACGTTCATGTTGTAATCGATGACGTTGCGCAGCGTCGCCAGCACGATCGTGATGATGCGCGAACCGCCGGGGCTGCCGGTGACCATGAAGAGTTTGCCGTCGTGCGTCACGATCGTCGGCGTCATCGACGAGAGCGGGCGTTTGCCGCCGCGGATGTCGTTGCGCTCGCCCTGCACGAGTCCGAACATATTGGGAACGCCGGGCTTGCTCGTAAAATCGTCCATCTCGTCGTTGAGAAAAAAGCCCGTGTTCCCTGCGATGACGCCGGCGCCGAAGGCATCGTTGATGGTGAAGGTCACGGCTGCGGCGTTGCCGTCCTTGTCGACGATCGAGTAGTGCGTGGTCTCGTTATTTTCGTGTCCGACCGGGCCGAGCCCGGGATGGATATCGACCGACGGCGTCGCTTCGCCGGGCACAATCGAATCGCGGAGTTTCGCCGCGTACGATGCCGACAGTAGTCGAGCCCTCGGATTTTTTACGAACGCGGGGTCTCCGAGATAGGTGTTGCGATCGGCATAGGCGCGACGCTCGGCCTCGATGAGATCGTGCGTCGATTTGGTCGAGTGCCAGCCCCATTGAGCGAGCGGATACGTCGAGACGACGTTGAGAATTTCGCACAGCGTTATTCCGCCGGAGCTCGGCGGGGGCGCCGAGATCATGTCGTAGCCGTGATAGGTGCAGTGAATCGGCCGCTGCTCGCCGACGGTATACGATCGGAAATCCGCCAGCGATACGATCCCGTGCTGCGCGGCACTCGCCGCGACGATCGCCTTCGCGATCGGCCCGCGATAGAACGCCGCGGCGCCCCCGCGCGAGATCGTCTCCAACGTTTTCGCAAGTTGGCTCTGCACGAGCGTCTCGCCGGCCTGCGGGGTGTGACCGCCGCTCATGAAGATCGCGCGTACGTTCGATTCCACCCCCGGAGTATGGTGATCATCGTACGCTTCGGCCGGAAGCCCGCGGTAGATCGCGGCGTCGCCGGCTTCGATGCGGTAACCGTTCGCTGCCAGCCGGATCGCCGGAGCCATCAACTTCGCACGCGACATCGTGCCGAACTCGGTGCGCGCGCGTTCCATGCCCATCACCGTGCCGGGTACGCCGACCGCGAGATAGCCTTTCAAGCTCAGGCCCTCGATCACGTTGCCGCGCGCGTCCTGATACAAATTCGGCGTCGCACGCTGCGGCGCGCGTTCGCGGAAATCGATGAATCGCTCGCGGCCGTCGTGCATGCGAACCAGCATGAAACCGCCGCCGCCGATATTTCCGCAGCACGGATCCACCACCGCGAGCGCGTACGCCACCGCAATCGCCGCATCGACGGCGTTGCCGCCGCGCCGCAACACGTCGACGCCGATCTGCGTCGCGTAATGCTGTTCGGTCGCCACCATGCCGTGGGTCGCGCGCGCGGGCGCCGCATGCCAATCGGGCGCAGCCGCCGGCGACGGCGCGAGCGTAATAGCGAGCAATGCGCAAATCAGCGCGACGCGAACGATCATGTAGAGCTCCTTTGGCTTTCCGTATTCTTGAGTGCGTCGCGGCTAAAGCCTTCGGCAGGCGCAGGGGCCGACCGGGTACTTGCTACAAAAGTCTGATAATAGCTCGCGAAAGGCCGGGAATCCAGGTCCGAAGCCCCCGCCCCCCGAACCCGTCGCGGTTCAATAAAGAGCGAAACAAGAAGTAATAACTGGAGAATCCGTGCCTGAATCCGTCCAATTAGAGGTCGGTGGGCGCACGATGATCATCGAGACCGGCGAGCTCGCGAAACAAGCGAATGGCTCGGCCCTGGTCCGCTACGGTGATCAAAACGTGATGCTCGCCGCCGTAACCGCCTCCGAAAAACCCCGTGAAGGCGTCGACTTTTTTCCCCTAACCTGCGATTTCGAAGAGAAGATGTATGCCGCGGGCAAGATCCCGGGCGGCTACATTAAGCGTGAAGGACGCCCGTCCGAACACGGCACCCTCTCGGCTCGCCAGATCGACCGTCCGATCCGTCCGTTGTTCCCCGACGGGTTCCGCAACGACGTGCAGATCATTACGACGGTGCTTTCGATCGATCCCGAACTCGACAACGACGTGATCGCGGTCTGCGCCGCCGGTGCGGCACTTGCGTTCTCGGATATTCCGTTCGAGAAGACGGTCGCCGCGGTTCGCGTCGGCCGCGACGAAGCGGGCAAATTCATCATCAACCCGACGCTGCCGCAGTACGAAACCGGCGGCATGGATATCGTGATCGCCGGCACCTCCGACGCGGTCATGATGGTCGAGGGCGGCGGCCACGAGATCTCGGAAGAAGATTTTCTCGATGCCGTAGCGTTCGCGCACGACGAGATCAAGAAGATCGTCAAGAAGATCGACGAGCTTGCGAAAAAAGTCGGCAAGGCGAAGCGCACCTATCCGCTGCTCAAACCGAACGTCGAACTCGATAAGTGGGTTCGCAAGACGTTTGCCAAAGACGTTGCCAAAGCGATGCGCGTGGTCGAAAAGCTGGAGCGCAACTCGGCGTTCGATAAGCTCAATCGCACCGAAGCGATCGATCGCCTAACGAAGAAAGACGAAGCGATTCGTCCGCTGCTCGAAGACAAGAGCAACAAAGACTTCGATAAGATCATCAAAACGATGGAAGAGGAAGAGCTTCGCGTGATGGTCGTGGACGAAAAAATTCGTCCCGACGGACGCAAGGCCGACGAGATCCGTCCGATCTGGTCGAAGATCCATTACGTCCCGCGCGTTCACGGTTCGGGCGTGTTCACGCGCGGACAGACGCAGGTATTTACCGCCGCTACGCTCGGGTCGACCTCCGACGCGCAGCGTCTCGACGGCATCATGGCGCTCGAAGACAAGCGCTACATGCACTTCTACAACTTCCCGCCGTACTCGGTCGGCGAGACGCGTCCGATGCGCGCTCCGGGCCGCCGCGAGATCGGTCACGGCCACTTGGCCGAGCGCGCGCTCGTGCCAGTGCTGCCGAAGAAAGAAGACTTCCCCTACAGCTTGCGCCTCATCAGCGAAGTGCTCGAATCCAACGGTTCGTCGTCGATGGCGTCGGTCTGCGGAAGCACGCTCGCGTTGATGGATGCCGGCGTTCCGATTAGCGGACACGTCGCCGGCGTCGCGATGGGCCTCGTGCTCAAGGGCAAGAAATACGCGATTCTCACGGACATTCAAGGCCTCGAGGATTCGCTCGGTGAGATGGACTTCAAAGTCGCGGGAACCAAAAAAGGCATCACCGCGATTCAGATGGACATCAAGACCGCGGGCGTCACGATCGACATCATGCGCGAAGCGATGAAAGAGGCGAAGAAATCGCGCTTCTTCATCATCGACAAGCTCGTGGAAACGATCGCCGAACCGCGCACCGAACTCTCGAAGTTCGCGCCGCGCATGATCGTTATCAAGATCAATCCGGCCAAGATCAAAGACGTGATCGGCCCCGGCGGCAAGGTGATCAACAAGATCATTCAAGACACCGGCGTTTCGAAGATCGACATCGAGGACGACGGCTCGGTCTTCATCACCTCGCTCGATGGCGAGTCCGGCGATAAGGCTCGAACGATCGTCGAACAGCTCACCAAAGAGATCATGGTCGGCGAAACCTACAAGGGCATCGTCACGCGCATCATTCCGATCGGTGCCTTCGTGCAGATTCTCCCCGGCAAGGAGGGCCTCGTCCACATCAGCCAACTCGCGCCGACGCGCGTGGCGACGGTTGAAGACGTGGTAAAACTCGGCGACGAAGTCATGGTCAAGGTCATGGAAGTCGACGAAAAAGGCCGCTTGAACCTCTCGCGTAAGGCCGCCATGGCCGGAGGCGGCGGCGGGAGCGCGCCGAGCAACGGCAACGGCACGTTCGACCCGCGGCCGCGCGAACACGCGACTGCGGCCGCGACCCCGACCCCGGCCCCAGCTGCCCGGCCGAGCGCCGACGACTCCAGCGACGGAGGCGGCGAGCGCCGCGTCCCGCGCCGGCGCCGCCCGCGCGAGTAGCCCGTTTCAAGGAACAAAAAAAGAAAGGGCTCGCAGCGATGCGAGCCCTTTCTTCTCGTGGTCGGTCATTCGCCGCTTGGTACGTCCGGCGGAAGCTCCTGATTCGGCTTCTCATTACTCATACGCCCTTATTCCGAGCCGGGCAGCGAGTTAAACGCACTTCCGAGGAGAATCACGGATACGATGACTACCATCGAAAGCGCCCCGAAGCAAGCGGTGATGATTACCGGCGCCTCGACCGGAATCGGCGAAGCGACCGCCCTGCTCCTCGCGCGGGAAGGCTTCGTCGTCTTCGCCGGTGTCCGCCAAAACGCCGACGGCGAGCGCCTGACCGCGCAGAATCCCTCGATCCGGCCCGTAATCGTCGACGTTACGCTCCCCGACACGATTGCGGCCGCGGCTCAACTCGTGGCAGAGAGCGGCGTGCCGCTGCGGGGTCTCGTGAACAATGCCGGAATCGCGCTCGCCGGACCGCTCGAATTCTTGCCGGTGGAGCACCTGCGCCGTCAATTCGAAGTCAACGTCTTCGGTCACGTCGCGGTTTCCCAGGCGTTCTTGCCGGCTCTTCGCAAAACGAAGGGGCGCATCGTATTCGTCGGATCGATCGCGGGGCTGCTGGCGACGCCGTTCGTCGGGCCGTACAGCGCATCGAAGTTCGCGCTCGAGGCGGTCGCCGACGTCTTTCGGCTAGAACTCGCCCCCGCAGGCATCGCCGTTTCGCTGCTCGAGCCGGGCGCGGTGAAGACCCCGATTTGGGCGAAGGGACGCGCCGGCGGCGACACGCTGGCCAAACGTTTGGGTCCGCAAGCGATGGAGCGCTACGGCGACGCAATGACGCGCTTGATCGAACTTACCGCGGTGCAAGAGCGCGACGGAATGCCCGCGGAGGTTTGCGCGCGCGCGATTCTGCACGCGCTTACCGCGCGCCGTCCCCGCGCGCGATATCTCTTGGGCGGCCCCGCGCGGATGCAGCGGCTCATATCCTATCTGCCGGAGCGGGCGCGCGACGCCATCGTCCGCAAAGTGATGGGGTTGTCCTAACTACCGCGTGAAACGAATTCCGAGATCGACGTACCGGCTGCGACGATAGCGCTCGGTTCCGATAAACCAACGAACGTTGGGTGCGAGCGGAGCGGAGATCGAGCCGTCGAGATGTTCGTCGGCGAGGTTGTCGAGGAGATCGCGGCGCCAAATGGCGTCGACTCGTACGCGCGCGTCGTTTTCGTAGGTGATCCACAGCGAGCCGACCGTCGCCGTTTTCGGCAGCGTTTCCGCAACGTACGACCGGTTCGAGATCGTCGAGTCTCGCACGTCGAGTTCCCACACGCGCGCCGAAAACGCCGGGGCAAACTGCCACGTCGCGGCGATGCCGACGGAGTTGACGTTTCCCCAATCGAGGTCGTGCACGGCTTGGGTCGCTGCGGTGAAGTCGACGCGCAGCCGGCGCAGATCCGTATAGCTCAGCGTCGCGCTCGCCAGATCGTTGCGATCGTAGGGAAGATGCGTCGAAAACGGCGGATTCGCATAGGCTTCGAGCACGGTCGGGAGACGGAACGTCTGGGCGAGGCCAAGCCGCGCGCTCAAACGCCGGCCGGGCGCCAGCTGAAGATCGACCGCCGGCGACGCAACGAGCGATCGTAACGGCGGTCCGCCGAGCGTTCCACGCCGATAGCCGATATCGAACGCCGCGATCCCGGCGCTGAGATCGTAATCTTTGCCAACCACCCGCAAACCGGCGTCGGCGTGCTGCTGTTCGATCGCGGCGTACTCGAGCGGGATCGTGTACTCCCGCGCATCGTACAGACCGCTCGACGAACGCAAGCCGAGATCTGCGAAAAACCCGACGGGCGTCGCCGGCGCGATACCGATCTCGGCGGCCACATCGCTCCAAAGCGCCGTCGATTCGCGCCCCGCCTGGAGGTCGTACGTTCCGCGATCCGCCAGCACTTGCACGTGCACGTCGTTTTCGCGTACGCGATCGTATCTCGCCCGCAACGCGCCGAAACTGCTTTCGAGATACGAACCGCCGGACGGTGCGACGCGCCCTTGAGCAATGCTCGCCGCGAGCGTCAGCAGCGAATCGGAACTCGCCGGAATCGTCCAGTCTGCGTCGATGCGCTTTCGAAGATCGATCCCGTTGGACGAGGAGCCGAGCGCCGCGCCGCCGCGCGGCGTCGATTCGGCGAGATTGAAGACCGCGTCGTCGCCGCCGAGCGCCGTTGCGCTCGTTGCCGGTTCGCCGATCGGATCGATGGCAAACGTTCCGCCGCCAGCCCGATCGCCGTACTGGAACGCATCGAATGGCGGCCGCACGTCGACGCCGCGGGCGTAAAATTGCGGCGTCGTTAAGAACGGCGACGCGTTGGTAACCGGATCGTAGTTAGGAACGCCCGCATCGAGAACCAGGCCGCCGCCGCGCGCGAGTCCGCGATCCGACAGGCTCGCACCCGGAACGAGCGCCGACGTATCTTCGAGCACGGTGAACGGCCGCAACGCGAGTGCGGACTCAACATGCGCGTACGGGAGACTCGCCAGGTCCGATGGCGACGGCGTCTGCGCCAAAAGCGCAGCGTAGCGGTGGACGATCGCAACGACCGGCACGCCGGGCACGACCGAGACCCGCTGGGTCCGGCAAAACGCGCACGCGATCTCCAGCGTGGAAACGCCGCTCGCACGCAATGCGAACGTCCCGTTGGAATCGGTGGAGGCCGTTTCGAGGTTCCCGGTACCAACCGCTCGGACGAGCGCTCTCGCCACCGGAGCCCCATTTTGATCGCGCACGGCGCCGACCACCAGCGGAGTTCCCTGCCCCCACGCCGGGGCGGCCGTAAGCGCCGCGAGCAAGCAAACCATCAAACATTTCACGGATTCTTCAGACCTTGGGTTATAATTGGAGTGATGTCAAGCCGTTTCATCCGCCGGATCGCGCTCGCAGGGTTGCTCGCCGCAGCCATCGCTTCGACGCGTTTCGCCGTGGCGGGCGCAGAATCGCTCGAATCGCTGATCGCGAACGGCGCGCTTCCTTCGGCCGCTCCCGCGCTGCTAGCTCCGATCGCGGAGTCCGGTCGCGCCGGGTGGGCCTGTGCGCCCGAACGGGCGGCGGCGGCAAAACGCGCGCACGAGGCCGAGCTGCCCGCCGCGAATCCCTCGCTCTGACGATGTATCTGCGAACGATGCCGTTGATGCTCGCGTTGGCCGCGGCGACCTTCGCTTCGGTTTCGGCACAGACGTACCCGTCGATGCATCCCGTCGTGCGAACCACCGATGCGCCGGCTTTGCGCGCGATCGCGTCGCGACGCGAAATCGACGAACGCTTTGCGATTGGGCTGGATGCCGAATCGAAGCGCGCGTGGGCCGCAGCGGTGCCGGAATTCGAACGCATCGTCGCCTTACGCCCGATCGAACCGCTCGGTTCGACCGCGCAATACGATCTCGCCCTCGCCTACGCGCACTTGCAGCGCTACGACGACGCCGCGCGCGCGCTCCGCGGCGCGATCGCCCTGGATCCGGGGTTCCTCGCCGCGATGGCCAACCTGATTTCGGTCGATCTTGCGCGCGGCGACCTGCGCGACGCGCGCACCGTCGCCGACCGATTCGTCGAAATCGCGCCCGACTCGGCGCGGGCGCTCTACTCGCGCGGCATCGTCGCCTTGCGCGATGGGGACGCGAAAACCGCCCGCGCCGATTTTGGTAAATTACTGCAGAGCGATCCGAGCTATGCGGTCGCCCACTACGATTTGGGTCTGGCCGAAGAACAGCTCGGCAATTACGGTGGAGCGAGCGTCGAATTCGGTACCGCCCTGGCGCTAGCCCCGAGCTACGCACGCGCTCGCTTCGCGCTCGGCGCCGTCTTTTTGCATCAGGGTAAGAAGTCGCAGGCCCGCGCGGCCTTCGCGCAAGTCGCGAGCGATCCCAACGGCGACCCGTCGCTTCGCACGCTCGCCGTAGCGATGCGCGACTCGATCGCTTCGCACTAAACGATTCAAACTTTTTTCATAGTTGCGCGCTAACCTCGGGAACAGCTCGTTCTTTCAGGAGGCCATCGCATGCACAAGAAGCTCACCATCTTCGCAGCGCTTGCCCTTGCCACGTCGCTCGCAGCGTGCGGCGGCGGCGGCAGCGGCGGTGGCGGCGGCGGATATACGCCCCCGAACAATACCCCCACAACGCCGCCGACTACGCCGACCGGCGTTGCGGCGATGACCGTCGGTATCGCGTTGCCGACCGGCACGATCGGTTACGAAAACGACCCAACGTGGGGGCAAGTCGGCGGATTCACGCAGTCGACCTATTCACAAGTTCTCGCATTTCCCACCGGCAGCACGGTAACGCTGTCGAATCTTTCATCGACCACTCCCCACACGTTTAACGTGATTGCGGCCGGCGCCACGCCGCCCGCGAATTTTCCGGCCAATCCCTCGCTTTCAACCGGAGCCAGCGGCGGCAACGTTTTGGCCGCCGGATACGGTAGCGGCAATATCGCGCCGGGCGGCAGCGTCAGCGTTGTCCTCGCCAATGCCGGCACCTACCTGATCGGATGCGCCTATCACTACTCGACCAACGCCATGCGCGACGTCATTCAAGTGAGTGCTAACGCGGTTCCCGGACCGCAGGCCACGCCACCGCCCGCGGGCAGCACCGGCGGAACCGGTTGCAAAGGCGTCTACTGCTGATGCGCACGCACCTTCGCGCGACTGCGACGATCCTGGTAGCTATCGCCGCACTCGGTCTCGCGAGTCCTGGAGGTGCGGCGCAGGCGCCGCATCTCCAGGATCAAACGGGCCACCGATTCACGCTTGCGTCCTTGCGGGGAACGCCGCTTGTGCTGACGTTCGTAGCCGCACACTGCACCGATGCGTGCCCGCTCGTGAACGCCCAATTCGCCATGGCGCAACGCCAAATCCAAGACGCGCACCTGCGCGTGCGACTGTTAACGGTCACGCTCGATCCCGAACACGACTCGGCGGCGACCATGCGGCATTTGGCCAACGTTTTCTCGGCTAACCCCCACAACTGGCTGCTCGCCAGCGGGAACGTGGCCGACGTCCACGCGATCATGACGCAATTCAAGGTGATTGCGGAACGGGGCGAACGCGGTTACGCCGACGTGCACACCACGTTCGTGTATTTTATCGATACGCACGGAAGGCTGCGCAAGACGATCATCGCCTCGACCGACCTCGGCACGATGCTCGTCGCGATCCTTCACCAAAACTGGCGAGCGCTCGCGTCGTGAAAATCGATGCATCGTTCGCGGTCGCCGCGCTCTGCGTGCTTTGCGCGGCGTGCACGCCCGGAGCCGCCGGAACTCCACCACCCGCCGGCGGCTCCGGCAGCGTCATCGATGTCAACTTGACCCAGCACGCGCCGACGCAAACCGCCGCTGGAGAGAGCGGCGGATACGCACCGGCCGTCACCACGGTCGCCGTCGGCTCGACGATTCGCTTCGTCAACAGCGACGGTTTCGCTCACACCGCGACGCTGATCCCCGGAGCAACGACGTTCCCAAGCGGGTCGCCGTTCGCGGGATCCGCGCAGACACAGAGCGGTTCGGTCATCTCGGCGCCGTGGAGCAGCGGCACGATGCAAGCCGGCAGCGGTTCGCAGAACATCGCAATCGATCGCCCCGGCACGTACCTTTTCGGCTGCTTCTTTCACTACGGCGCGCCCATGCGAGGAACGATCGTTGCGCAATAAGCTCTTCGCTCTGCTCATTTGCGTACTTGCCTGTGCGCTCGCCACGACACGTGCGAGCGCGATTCCGCTGTTCGCGCAGCGCTATCAACTGCAATGCGGCGCCTGCCATTCGGTCCTCCCCGAACTCAACGCGTTCGGCAATCATTTTCGCGACGGCGGTTACCGCTTGCCACTGCCCAAACATGGAACGACGGGCGTCGCCATCCGGTATCAGCTCGAGTACGAACGCGATCCGGCGGCCGGCAGCCGGCGTTTTTCGCCGGGCGGCGTCATTCTTTCCAACGCCGACATCGGCGCCGTAAGCGCTTTCGTTCACTACAACCTCGGTGCCGGCGGCGGACCGGGCGGCTTCTTTTTGGCGTACCTGGCAACGTACGACGCGCACACGCACTCGCTCTACCGCGCCGGACTCTTCGAGTTGCCGCTGGCGCAATCGCCCGGACAGCGGCTCGACGATCTTGCCCCGTACGGCTACTACGGCTCGCACGTCGGGCTCAACGATCTGGCGCTTTCCTCGCCGCGCTGGGGCGTTCAAGCCGAACGCACGATCGGCGTCTTTCGCACCGATCTCGTGGCCGATTTAGGCGAGTTCAAGGGTGCCGCATACGGCGGTAAGCCGATTTCGACGGGCGAGTCGACCTCGGCGGCGACGCCCGAGGTGGGAATCTTCGTGCGAACCCCGATTTCCTCGCTCGTGGATGTCGGTGCGGCGGCGCTCGAGGGCTCTCGACGCATCGTAACGACCGGTCGCGCGCCGTTTAACGACCCCTACCGCCGGTATGGCCTGCTGCTGCACGCCGCGAAACAGCGCTTCGACCTGCAAGCCGAACAGTGGTGGGGCAACGATCGCAATGCCGACGGGTTCGGCACCCTCATCGGTTCGAGCGGCGGGTACGCTCGCCTGAAGTACTATCTGACGCCGCACGCTTACCTCGGCATCCGTTACGACGCCGCCGCCACGCCGTTCGTTACGCGCGACGTGGTCTTCTACACCGCGTTCCACATCACGCCGCACGCGCGGCTGCTGATCCAGCAGCAGCAAATCGTCGGCGGCCCCGGTCATTTGGGCGCGGCGCTGACGGTGGGATTCCCCTGGCCGTCGAAAGAGTAGCGCTCCGATTCAGGGGTTCGTGCCGTAAGCCCGCGAAGGATTTTTCGCTGGGACGAGGAGCGAAGAGGGAGCGAAGAGGGAGCAACGCCGTAGCGTTGTGACCGATGAGAGACGAAGCCCCGGCGGAAAAGACGAGTGGGATTATGGCACGAACCCCTGAATCGGAGCGCTAAGCCCATGCGGATCCTGCTGATCGAGGATAACGTCTCGATCGCCGGCGCCGTCCGCACGATGCTCGAACGCCGTAAGTTTGCGGTGAACGTGGTCGGCGACGGCGAGGCGGGGCTCGACCACCTCCTGCGCATGAATTATGACGCGGCGGTCGTTGACGTCGTTCTCCCCAAGCGCGACGGCTTTTCGATCGCCCGCGACGCGCGCGCCGAAGGGGTGCGTACGCCGATCCTGATGTTGACCGCGCGCGATGCCGTCGAAGACCGCGTCTTTGGATTGAATTGCGGAGCCGACGACTATTTGGTCAAGCCGTTCGCCGAAGGCGAACTGGTGGCGCGAATCAACGCGTTGCTGCGGCGCGGCGATCGGCCTACGCAAACGGTCCTGCGCGCGGGCCGGCTCGAGATCGATGAGAGCGCGCGCCGCGCCGCCTATGGCGAGGTCGATCTCGCACTAGGCGCGACCGAGTTTCGAATGCTCGAATTTTTTGCGCGCAACGCCGGCATCGCGTTCTCGCGTCAGCAACTGCTCGAACGGATCTGGGATTACGATTTTGACGGATCGAGCAACATCGTCGACGTCTACGTGAGCGCGCTGCGCCGCAAACTCAAGGGCGCCGGCGGCAACGGCGTTATCGAGACGGTGTGGGGCGTTGGGTACCGCATGCGCGCGTGATCGAGCGCCTGACGGTACGTTTCATCCTGCTGTTCGTCGCCGTGCTCGCGGCGCTCGATGCGGTCGCGTATTGGCTCTACGCCCGGATGTACGCGGCGCTTCTCGGCCCGGCATTGACGACACCCGAGGGCGCCGGCGGCCTTCACCGGGCGCTCGTCATCGTAACCGAAACGATCGTGGCGGCCGATATCCCGCTGTTGATTCTCGTCGGGCTCGTCTCGTATTGGCTCGCGAAAACCGCCGTCGCGCCGCTTCTCGAAGCGCGCGCGCGTGAACGGCGCTTTGCAGCCGATGCGGCGCACGAACTGCGTTCGCCGCTCGCCACGATCGCAACGGTCGCTCAAGCCGCACGCGAGGGCGCGCCGCCGGCCAGCTCGTCGGCCTTCGAAACCATCGCGCGAAGCGCGCTCGACGCATCCGCGCTCGTCGGCGACCTGCTCACGCTCGCGCGCGATCCGCGGCCGTCGCTGTTGACGCGCGAACCGGTCGATCTCGCGGCCATCGCGATCGAATGTCGCGACGATCTGCTCGAAATCGCCCGCAAGCGCGGGATTCCGTTGGAAATCGACGCGCGCAGCGCGATCGTGGACGGGGACGCGCGCCGGCTCAAAGAATTGCTGCGCAACCTGGCCGATAATGCGGTCAAGCACGCGCGCACGTCAGTAACGATCGCCACGCGCCGTCTCGACGGCACGAGCGCGCAAATGATCGTGCGAAACGACGGCGACCCGATCGATCCGCAGCTTCACGAACGCATCTTCGAACGCTTCTATCGCGCCGATACCGACGGCGAAGGCAGCGGCTTGGGTCTGGCTATCGTGCGCTGGATCGCGCAGGCGCACGACGGCAAGGTTACGGTCCGGTGCGACGAAACCGGGACAACCTTCGCCCTCACCCTCCCAACGGTACGCTAAGCAGTGAAACATACGTACGAAGCAACGATCGTCTGGAACGGCGCCGGTACGAGTACCGCCGCGTATGCGTCCTATTCGCGCGAATACGGCGCGCGAATGAACGGTAAGCCGGATCTCACCGGATCGGCCGATCCGTCGTTTCGCGGCGACGCGCGCCTCTACAACCCGGAGGATCTGCTGCTGATCTCGCTCTCGGCTTGTCACATGTTAAGCTATCTGGCCATTTGCGCGCGCAAAGGTATCGAGATCGTCTCCTATGAGGACCGCGCGAGCGGTACGATGGCCGTTCGCGAAGGCGCCATGCGTTTCGTCGAGGTCGTCCTACGGCCGCACGTCGTCGTGCCTGGGGGTGCGACGATCGAGCATGAAACGTATCACGAGCAAGCGCATCGCGAATGCTTTATCGCAAATTCCGTGAATTTCACGGTGCGCCACGAGGCTCGGACGGTCGCCGGCTAAGAGCGGGGCCCGAACCCGCGATAGCCGCGCACGGGGATCACCTGCGCGTCGATCATATCTCGCTGCGCGAGCGGAAGACTCGCAATCGCCGCTTGCGCGCCGGCGAGATCGCCGCACTCGAGCATCAACACCGCTCCGAGCACGTCTTCTCGTCCGAACGCGGCGCGCAACGTTCCGGATGCGTACAGTTCGCGAACGCGCTCGGCCTCGGCCTCGAGATGCGGGGAGAACTCGGCATCGGAGAACGTTTCGGTGCGGCGGCGAAGGATAGCGAAGAACTGCATGCGTGGCCCGTTGGCCGCGCGCGTGCGAGCTCCTACGGGTGTATCTTCGTCGCACGTCAAAGGCAACCGCGATGGCGTACGATTCCTTGAGCGCATACGTGGACGCGCTGCGTCGCTGCGGCGAGCTTCACACGATCTCGGCGGCGGTCGATCCGCACCTCGAGATTGCCGAGATCACCGATCGCGTCGTGAAGGCGGGCGGTCCGGCCCTCCTCTTTACGAACGTTCGGGGATCGCGCTTTCCGGTTTTGACCAATCAGTTTGGCTCGCAGCGCCGCATGGCGATGGCTTTCGACGCGTCCTCGCTCGACGAAGTCGCCGCCCGCGTACGGGGCTTGCTCGACTTGTCGCTGCCCGTATCGTTTGCCGAGCGCATCGGCAAGCTGCTCTCGCTCGCGCCGCTCGCGAGCGCGATTCCCAAGACGGTCAAGAGCGGCAGTTGCCAAGACGTCGTCATCGACGATCCCGATCTGACGCAGCTGCCGGTACTCACGACGTGGCCGCTCGACGGCGGCCCGTTCGTCACCCTGCCGCTGGTTATCACGAAAGATCCCCGCAGCGGCCAGCCCAACGTCGGCATGTATCGCATGCAGGTCTATAACGCGCGCGAAACGGGCATGCATTGGCAGCGCCACAAACAAGGTCGCGCGCACGCGGCCGCGTGGGGCGAAAAGATTCCAGTCGCCGTTGCGATCGGTGCGGACCCGGCGATCACGTACGCCGCGACCGCTCCGCTGCCGCCCGCGATCGACGAATTCATGTTTGCCGGTTTGCTGCGCGGTAAGCCCGTGAAGCTGGTGCCCTGCAAAACCGTCGATCTCAAGGTGCCCGCCGACGCCGAATTCGTGCTCGAAGGATTCGTCGACAACACGGACCTGCGCACCGAAGGACCCTTCGGCGATCACACCGGCGTCTACAGTCTGGCCGATCGCTATCCCACGTTTCACGTGCGGTGTATCACGCATCGCAAACATCCCATCTACGCCGCGACCGTCGTGGGCAAGCCGCCGATGGAGGATGCTTGGCTTGGGAAAGCCACCGAGCGCATCTTCTTGCCGCTGCTGCAGATGGTCGTTCCGGAAATCGTCGATATGAATCTCCCGGTGGAGGGCGGATTTCACAATCTCGCGATCGTTTCGATCAAGAAGACGTATCCCGGCCAGGCGAAAAAAGTAATGAACGCTCTGTGGGGACTCGGGCACATGATGATGCTCACGCGCGTGCTCACGATCGTCGACGCGGACGTCGACGTGCAGGATCCGCGCAGCGTTGCCTGGTTCGTGCTCAACAACCTCGCCGCCGATCGCGACGTCGTCATGATGCCCGGGCCGGTCGACGATCTCGATCACGGGTCGTATAACGTTGCGTACGGAACGAAGATTGGAATCGATGCAACGCGCAAGGGCGCCGACGAAGGGTACACTCGCGAGTGGCCGCCCGATATGGTGAGTACGGCTGCAACGCGCGAGCTGGTGAGCGCGCGCTGGAACGAGTACGGACTCGATCGCATCGAGCGAGCTCTGAGCCCCGACGCGTGGTCGGGCCAAGGCCCCGCAGCCGTCGAGCGTTTGCGCAAGACGCCCCCGCTGCAATGAACGCCGTCAAACTCTTCCTCAAAGAGATTCGGATCGAGCACACGTTTTTCGCGCTGCCGTTTGCCTACGTCGGAGCGGTGATGGCCGCCCGGGGCATGCCGTCATGGTGGGCGCTGCTCTGGATCACGCTGGCCGTGCTCGGGGCGCGCACGGCGGCGATGGCGGCCAATCGATATTTCGACGCGGACATCGATGCGCGTAATCCGCGCACCGCCCGCCGCGCGCTCGCGGCCGGAACGTTGCCCGCAAGCGTGATGATCTGGGCGATCGCCATCGGCCTCGTTTTGCTGCTGGTCTCGGCGTGGGAACTCAACCCGCTGTGCGTGAAGCTGCTGCCGCTTGCGGCCCTCGGCGTACTCGCGTATCCGCTCTGCAAGCGCTTTACGTGGCTGACTCACTTCGTGCTCGGCGCCGTCGACGCGCTCGCGCCGCTGGGTGCGTATATCGGCGTGAGCGGCACCATAAAGCTGCCGGCCGTGTTGCTCTTCGTTGCCGTGACTCTCTGGGTCGCCGGTTTCGATATTATTTACGCGCTGATGGATTACGCCGTGGATCGCGAGCAAGGCATCAACTCGCTGCCCGCCCGATTCGGCGAGCGAAGCGGGCGCGTCTTGCCGATCGTGCTGCACGTCGCCATGCTCGTCATCTTGACGGCGGCTGGCCTGCTGCTCGACGCATCGTGGCCGTACTATCTCGGCGTCGTACTCGCGGGCGTCCTGATTCTTTATGAAGAACGCCTCTTCGGCCTCGCGCAAAACTTCTTCGTTCTCAACGAAGGTATTTTCATCAGCAACATGACTTTCTCGGTGGCCTTCTTGGTGACGACCGTCGCCGGATTCACGTTAGGATAACTATGCATCGTAAAGGCTTCTTGGTTGCGGGCGGCGCCGCATTAGCGGCGCTAGCCGCTCCCGCTCCCGCGCCCGCTCAATTTGCCCAGCAATTGACGATCGGCGTGAACGTGCCGCTCAGCGGCGACCTCATTCGCGAAGGCGAGCAGATCGCCGACGGCGTGCGCGCCGCGATTCAACAAAGTAACGGCCTCGGCGGCCCGCTCGGGCGCGTTTTCGGAATGCGGACGTTCGACGATATGGGCGCACTCGCGTCGGCGATTACCAACGTGCAGTTTGCCGCCGACGACCCGGCCATCATCGGGATGATCGGAAACCTCCAGGGTTCGGTGACGGTCGCAACGCTGCCTCAATACGGCAACGTGCAGATGCCGCTCGTGGTACCCGCGGCAACGGCCGATCGCATCACCGAACTCGGCTATCGCAACGTCTGGCGGCTGCCGACGAAAGATTCGGTTGAAGGCACGCTCTACGCGCGCCGCCTGGCGACGAGCGGCAAGCCCAAGAACGCGCTCGCGGTCACGCAGGATGGCGACTACGGCTTCGACGTGGCGCGCGGTTTCGTGGGCGCGGCCAAGGCCGCGGGCATGACCGCCGACGCGTACGTCTTCCCCTTCGACAAACCCGACTACGCGCTCGCGGCCAAGACGCTGCTCGCCAAGACTCCCGACTTCATCTATCTGTGCGGTAAAACCAAAGACATGGGGCCGCTGATTCCGGCCTTGCGCGCGGCGGGGTACGCCGGCGCCTTCGGCGGCTCCGATGGCTTTTACGATCCCGCGACGATCGCACATTACGGCGACAAACTCGGAGCGTTCATCTTATCGTCGTCGCTGCCGCCGCTCGATCGCGCGCCCGGAGTCTTTCAAGTGCTGCAAGACTTTCGCGCGCACGTCGGTCAGGTAACGCCGCTCTCGGCCTTCGGCTACGCGTCGGCGCAGATCATCATTTCCGCCGCGCAACGTACCGGCGCGACGAACCGGCTCGCGCTATCGAGCGCGTTGCGCGCGCCGGCCACCTATCAAACGCTCGTCGGCGACTTCCAGTTCAGCCCCACGGGCGATCCCATCGACCCCAACGTGTATTTCTATACGATCGCCGACGGAAAATTCAAGTTCGTGAAACCCGCGCACCCCAGCAGCTTCGTCCTCTAGCGCTCTAGCGAACGCCTTGGCGATCGCGCAGAACGGCGAGGTGATGCGCTACGCGCGCATTTGGTTGCTGCCGCGCGACCTGCTGGTCGTCTTCGAGCATTAGCACGAAGCGGAGTTTCCACGTGCCGAGCGCCAGCGCGAATTTAATTCCGAAGAGTTCCACGATCAGGCCTCCACACGGCGCCATTGAAGCACCGCAAGCGCGATATAGATCAGCAGCAGGACGAGCGTCGTCACGATTGCAGATTTGGCGGTGCCCGATACGAGCGTTAAGCCCGCATGCAGCGCAATCGTTCCGTTGGAAGAAAAGCTCGGCAAATAGACGAGCGGATTGAGCGTGTCCACCGTTCGCAGAACACCCGCAATCATTTGGCCGAGCATCGAATCACGGTGATGCGCCGAGAAGGCTCCTACCAAAATCGGCAGAACGAACGCGGCCGGCCACGCGGTTCCGACGACCGCGCCGCAGCCACGCTTGAGCGAAGCGCTCGCGGTAGTCAGCAACGCATACCAGGCCATCGGCACCGTGAAGGTGAGCACGATCGCCGTAAATCCGGCAGCGTCGAGATAGAAATGCGGTAACTGAAAGAGCAGATTGATCAATGCGAACACGATCACCGAGCCGACGATCGTGGCGGCGATGCCGGCCAGATCCACGGCGATCGCCCCGAGCGCGAAGCGATCGCGTGAGACGGGCTTGGTCCAGGCGAGCTCTAAGTGTCCCTCATTTTCGCGAGCGAGTGCGCAGGCGATGATCGTCGCAAAGATCAGCGCGAGCGGAACGGAGATACCGAAGAGCACCGCGATATCTTCGCGCGAGTTCGTATCGACCACGATCGTGCTCGTGTTCGAATTGGACTGCTCGTCCCAACTCATCGAGCCGATACTGAAGGTGCCGTGGCGATGCTGATCGCGGGCGACGGTTGTCGGTTCGACGATGACGATGTGCTTGCCATAGTAACCGCGATCGTCCATCGTCACGCGCGTTCCGTCCGACGGGTCGAAGATCTTGGTGCGAACGGTACCGTCGGCGAGATGCGTGGTGGTTACGCGCGCGCCCGTCGCGAACTGCGCCCGCGAAACCAACGCTTCGGGCGACGCCGCCGACGCGAGAATGATTCGCAAAACGATCGCCGCCAGCACGACGAGCCCGAGAATGATCGCGACGACGCGCAATCCGCGCAATACTCTAAGGACCTCGACGTAGTTCATCATGCGCCCTCCACGACGTCCGCCGTCTGCATCGAAGGATCGACGGCGTTGAGAAAAATGTCTTCTAAATTCAAATCGACGACGCGGACGCTCTGCGCGCCCCTGGCATTAAGCTCGCCGGCGATCGCATCGCTGCCGTTTTGCACCGTCAAGCGAAGAATGCGCCCGGTCTTTTCGACTCGCGTGACGCGCCCGTCGGAGGCGAACCCGTTGATCGAGAACGCGTCGCTCTCGAAGATGCCCTCGACGATTTTGCGTTCGTACTTAAGATCGTCGACGGCGCCCGTTAAGACCAACGATCCCTTCTGCAGAATCGCGATCTGCTCGGCCGCGCGTTCGACTTGGCCGATTTGGTGCGACGAGAAGACGATCGTCGTGCCCTGCGCGGCGGCGTCGATGATCAACTTGAGCACCGCTCGCTGATTGACGGGATCGAGCCCGCTCGTCGGCTCGTCGAGAACGAGAATGGCGGGTTCGACGGCGAAGGCAATGACGATCGCAAGCGCGGTGCGCATGCCTTTGGACATCGACCGCACGCGCTGGCGCGGGTCGAGGGCGAAGAGCGCGAGCAAGTCGGCCGCGCGTTTGGGATTGTAACGTGCGTAAGCCCGGCGCTGCATCTCCAAATGTTCGCGCACGGTCATCCATTCGTAGAGGACGCTTCGCTCGGGCACGTACGTCAGTTGCTCGAAGAGCGCGGGGACGAGCGGGCGGCCATCGTAGAGCACGCTGCCGGCCGTCGCTCGCGCGAGCCCGAGCATGCATTTGAAGGTCGTCGTTTTGCCCGAGCCGTTGGGACCGAGCAGACCGAAGACGCAGCCGCTGGGAATCTCGATAGTGACGTCGTCGAGCGCGCGAAACGCGCCGTACGACTTACTCAAACCGCGTATGGATATCGTACTCATGCTTCCTCCGGGAACCAGCGATCGAGCGCAGATGAAAAGAGACCGCGGGTCTGCTCGCGGGAAAGACCCACCGATTTTGCCTCGCGAACCGCGAGAACGAGCGCATCTTTTGCGACCGCGTCTGCGGCCGCTCGCGACGGCGCCTCCGCCGAGCCGTTATCGCGCACGAACGACCCGCGTCCGGGAGCGGTCTCGATGACGGAATCGCGTTCGAGGTCGCGATAGGCACGCGCAACGGTGTTTGGATTGATGGTGAGATCGAGTGCGAGTTGCTTTACCGTCGGGAGTTGCTCCCCGGATTGCAGGACGCCCAGAGCCACCGACCGCTTGACCTGCTCGATCAGCTGAAGGTAGATGGGGACGCCGCTTCGCGGGTCGACTGTGAAAATCGCGGGCATCTGCGCTTCCTCGACCGGCTAGACCTTGGGTCCCCAGCCAAGGAAGAGACCGCTTTGCGGGCGATCGAGCGGGAGCACCGGCCGGCGCGGCTCGTTCGCTAGAGCTGGGGTCGGGTTATATGGGCGTAGGGTCGTCATGGCTGAACCTCTTTCAAAAACCATCCCGTACTTCATACCAACGTGCTGTTGTACTAGTACACTAGTATAATAGCATGATTTATGCGGCCGTCAAGCCCCTCCGCTCGAGACGATGAAGGAAACGAGCGCTCGGAGCCGTGAGAAGCCTAACGTGCGCGAGCTTTTCTCGGGTCCGGCCTCGCTCGTCTTTCGCGGCGAGCGCACCGCCTTCGTCGTTACGCTGCTGCTGGCGCTGCCCGCGGCCGGGCTGATCGGCTTCTTCATTCACGAGGAACTCGGCATCTCGCAGGTAGCGCTCTTCCTCGTAGGTGCGATGCTCTATCTGACGCTCGCGCGCGGCCGGCTCGTGGGCAGCAGCGTGCGAATTCACGAGGCGCAGTACCCCGAACTCTTCGGCATAGTGAAGCGCTGCGCGGCGGCTTTGGAGTTGCCGCTACCGATGGTCTTCGTGCGTGAGGACTATCTCGTGCCCGTCGTTGCGGTCGGACTCGGCGAACCGTATTCGCTCATCATCTCTTCAACCTGGATCGAACACTTTCGCGATGACGAGATGACGTTTATGATCGGGCGCGAGCTCGGCCACATCGCATCGGGACACACGCGTTTTACCTCGCTGCTCTCGGTTAACGGGAACGAAAATCCGATCGTGGCCGTCATCTTCGGCGCGTTTCTGCGCCGTGCCGAATTGACGTGCGATCGCGTCGGTTTGCTGTGCTGCGGATCGCTCGACGCCGCGATGCGTGCCATCGCGATCGCGTCGTTTAGTAAGTTCGGCCGGAAGATCGACTACGCTCGTTTTGCCGAGCAGCACCGCGACGTTATGGCCGATCAAGTGCTGCGCTGGGGCGAGTGGCTAGGAGCCATGCCGTATGCCACGCACCGAATCGACGCCATGCGCTGGTTTATCGATTCGCATCTCTATCGCGTTCACGAAGAGTGGTTCTTGCGCGAGACGCCGGAGGAGCCGCCGGCGCTCCCACAAACCGGCGCGCTTCGCGTCGAGCGCAAGGATTGCGCGGGTTGGTGGCGGCGGCTGGCGGCCTTCGCCGTCGACTCGATCGTCGTTTTGGCGCTCGTGCAGACCGTCGGCTCGGGCATCACGCAAGTGCGTCACGAACAAACCGAGGCACCGGCCACGACCTCGACCGCCAAACACGCCCGTTCGACGAGTTCGCAGACCGCAGATCTGGGTCCGGTCATCGTTGGCCCAAACGGCGTGATCGTAAAGGACACCGCCAAGCCGAGCGATGCATGGCACATCGGCTGGCTGCAAGTTCCGGCGATCGTCCATGCGGTCACGGGTCCCGCACTCATGCCGCTGTATTTTATTTTGCTCGTTGCGATCGTCGGGCAGACGCCGGGGATGATGATCTCGGGGCTGCGCGTCGTCCGTCGCGATTTCGGCAAGCCGTTGCCGTGGCAGACCATCTGGCGCTACGTCGTCGCCACGCTGTTCTTCTGGATCATCATTCCGCTCAGCCCGTTCTCGCGCGTCTACCTGCACGACAAACTCTCCGGAACTCGCTTGATTAAGAACGAACGGGTCCTGGCGCGAATGAAATGACGGCTCGCTCGACGCGCTAGGCCGGGTTCTCCGTGTAGGCACGAAAGCGCGAGTCGCCTCGCACCGGATCCATGCGCGGATCCAAAGCGATGAGCGCCTTGTCGTCGCGATAGCGGCGCGTCTCGTTCTCTAACAATCGAAGCGCTTCGTCGCGCTGCCCCATCGCGATAAACGCCATCACGACGTCTTCCGGATCGGCACCGGCGCGACCGCCGACGGCGGACTGCGCGATCTTTAGCTCCGCGCGCGCGTCGCTAAAACGGTGCATCGCCGCATACGTGTGCGCCAGAAGCGCCGCCGCTTCGCTGCGCTGCCGCGCGAGCCTGCCGAAGGTCTTGTATGCGCCGACGGCCTGCGCGTACTGGCCCTTCGCTTCATACGCCAAGCCCATCACTTCGTAGGCGTCGAGGCGCTGCGGCGAGAGATCGAGGGTTTGATGCGCGTAGGCAATCGCCGGGCCGTAGTGCCGCGTCAAATACGCCGCTTGCGCCAGCCAATCGATGGTAGCGACCGAAAGCGGATCGAGTTTCGATGCGGTCGTGAGTTGCTCGTACGCGAGATCGCTGCGCCCTTGTATCAACAGGGAGATGCCGTACCACTGGTGCGCCGGCGCGTAGTCGGGGTCCAGCGCGATGGCGGCACGGTATTCCCGCTGCGCGTCGTCGCCCTTCATTAGCCGATCGTCGATCAGGCCGAGCGATGCGTGCGCCTGCGCGGAGCGATTGTCGACCGCCAACGCGCGGTCGGCAAACGCTCGAGCCTTTTGGAGATAGAACGCGTGCGAGCGCGTGCCGTATCCATAGTCGCCGACGATCGCATTCGCATCCGCCAGCGCCGCATAGCCAAGCGCGTTGCGTGGATCGGTCTTGGTGACGTTGGCGAAGTAACGCAAGCTGGTTCGCACGCCGGTTCGCGTGCGCAGGTTCCAGTAATAGCGGCCCATTGCATACAATCGCGCGCCGTCGGCGGAGAGGGTCGGCTGCACGTAGCCGTTGCTGCGGGCATGGCCGACGGCCAAACCGCCGAGCGTCACGAGGCCCGCCACGACCAGCGCCAGCGCGGCGAATGCGTATCGGCGAAGCGGCGCCGGATCGGCTTTTTTTACGACCGGCAGTTCGGGTTCGGGCGCGCGCGCCTCGGTGCGCTCTACGGAACTAACGGGTGCCACGAACCGATAGCCGCGACGCGGAACCGTGGCGATCGCGTCGAATGCCCACAGCGATTTGAGTGTTTTGCGAATGACGTAGATGTTTTGCGCGAGATTTGCTTCTTCGACAAAACCATCGGGCCAAACGCGATCGAGCAATTCAGTTTTGGAAAGCACGTCGCCCGGATGCTCGACGAGCGCGAGGAGCGTCTCCACGACTTTCGGGCCCAAAGCGAGCGGATCGCCTTGGTGAACGAGCAACAATCGCTGCGCGTCTAATCGAAAAGGACCGAATTCGTAGATGCTCATGGAGCGCCTCAGCTTTATCGTTTTTTTGATGGATTTCTCAAGACGGTCGTTCGCGGTTTGCGGTTAGACTCATACACGATGCGATCGATCTTGTCTCTTCTAACTACGGCCGTACTGGTTCTCGGTTTCACCGTCCGGGCGGGAGCCTTCGCGTCGGACGCTACCCAATTCGCGGGCGTCAAGGCCGCGCACCCCTTGCCGGCCGATCCGGCGCAGGCCGATCCGGCCTGGGCGGCCGGTCGGGTAGACCTCAAGGGCGGCTTCGAAAATCTCACTACGCGCGCGGCGGCCGGCCATACGACCACCGTCTCGCTTGAGTACGACGACCGGTATCTCTACGTCGGGTTTCACTGCGAACAGGCGGGCACCCCAATCGTCGCGACTCAGACCACCAACGACGTCGGCTTCGGCCTCGACGATTTCGTTGGAATCGGCATCGATACGAGCGGAAACGGATCGCAGAGCTACTTCTTCGAGGCCACGCCGCGCGGGGTTCGTTACGAGCAGGCAAGCGAGAACGCGCGCTACCGGCCCGCCTGGATCGCAACGGGAAGCATCCATGGCGGCGCCTGGGACGCCGTGCTGATCATCCCGCTCGACGCCCTACGCATCCACACGGGCTCGCCTCAGACCTGGCGCATCAACTTCCTGCGGAATCTCGCGGCCGTTGGCGAGCACTATACCTGGGCCTACAACGGCATCATGCAGGACGGCCCGGTCGGCAACGCCTGGCCGCAATTCGCCGACGCTCGCTTCTGGCCGGCGTGGGAAGGCCTGACGCTCGGCGGGCGCGGAAAAGCGGCGCGGCCGAAACCGCGGGCGGAGATCTACGGGCTCGAGAGCGCCGGGTTCGACCGCTCGCAATTCGCGCAGGCCGACGGCTCGTTTCGGTACCAGACCGTGCGCACGGCCGGCGTGGACCTGAGCGTACCGCTGACCAACACGATCAACTTCGTTGGCACGCTCAGTCCGGATTTTTCGAACGTCGAAATCGATCAGCAGACGATCGCCCCGCAAGAGTTCCGGCGAAACCTCCAAGAGTACCGGCCGTTCTTCTCGCAAGGCGCGACCTTCATCAACGCCAACAGCGTGCCCCTGGGCGGCTTCCTCGGCCCGCAAAACTCGGTCTTTTATTCGCCCGGCGTCGGACCGTTCGATCGGGGTGAAAAAATTGAAGGCACGTTCGGACGACAGTCCTTCGGCGTGCTGAATTTTCGCGGCTACGATCAAACGACCGGCAATACGTTCGACGACACGGCCTACGGATACAAACACTCGCTGCCGGATCGCACCTTTCTCTACTGGGCCGACGGCGTGCTCGCACATCACAGTTCGTTCGGCGATGACGCCACCACCGAATTCGGCGTGGGCGGACGCAACAACAAGACCGGCCTCGTCTACGGGGTGGATCACGCAATCGAGCGCGGTTCGTGGGTGCCGCAGGGCGTTGCCGCCAGCAGCAACGGTTTCGTGGACGTTCATAAACCGAACTACGAAGTCAATCTCGGCTACGCCGACCTCTCGCCGAATTACAATCCGCTCGACGGTTTCACGACCAACTCGGATATTCGCGGGTTCGGCGGATATGTGAATTTCGTCGGCACGACGCCGCAGGTGAAGAACTATACGCTCTTCATGACGGCGGACCGCTATCTCGATCGGTCGGGCGCCGTCCATCAGGCCGACGCCGGCGCGTTTTTCAACGCGACCTTCAAGAACGGGTTCTCGATCAACGGTGCCGGACCGACGATTAGCGAGTTACGCAGCTATTCGATCCTCGATCCGGCGGGGGCGCATACGACCTGTGCCGATCCGGCCTTACCGCGAACGTTCTTTACGGGTTTTCCGTCGTACTTCTGCGGACGCGACGTGGCATTTAATCTCATGGCTATCCCAGTCGGCTACCGCGACGGCACCCCCACGCCCATCGATGCGTCGGTCAACTACGGCCGCTTCGGGGACAATAATCTGCATCTGTACACGTTGAGCACCTCGCGCCCGATCGGGCGAATTCTCTCGTTGGGCCTCGAGTACGACGGCAGCTACGAACGCTCGCTCGCGACCGGCGCGCTCGATTCGCAATGGCTGCGGCGGGTATCGATCGGCGCGCAGCTAGGCGCCGATACGAACCTCACGCTCTCCCTGCGCAGCGTTAACGGCTTGGGCGGTTTCGTACCGCGGCCCGGAACCAACGTCGCCTTTGCATTTCATCGGCGCTTCGTCAATGGTAACGAGCTCTTCGTTAACTTCGGAACCCCCGCCAGCTATACGACCCTCGACCGCGTCATCGCCAAATACATCTTCCATTTTGGGGGCGATACCGGAACCTGAGGATTCGGGCCGCGGTTGTGAGCCCCATGACGGCGCGACGGGGGCGATTTTGGATTTTGCTCGCGACGATCTTAGGATCGAGTCTCGTCTTCGTGGACGGCACGGTCGTCTCGCTGGCGTTGCCGGCGATGCAAGAACAATTTCACGCAAGCGCCAGCGACGCGCAATGGATCGTCGAAGCCTATGCCATCGCGCTCGGCGCGCTGATGCTCTTGGGCGGCGCGCTCGGCGATCGCTACGGACGCCGGCGAGTCTTCCTCATCGGCGTCGCGATCTTCACGCTCGCATCGATTTGGTGCGGGCTGGCATCGAGCATGAACGTGGCCATTGCCGCGCGCGTGCTTCAGGGTATCGGCGGTATGCTGCTCGCGCCCGCGAGTCTCGCGTTGTTGAGCGCTCATTTCGAGGGTGAGGAGCGCGGCGCGGCGATCGGCACGTGGTCGGCGCTGACCGCGATCGCTACGACGATCGGCCCCGTGCTTGGCGGCGTATTGGTCGATCACTTCAGCTGGCGGGCGGTCTACTTCATCAACGTCCCGCTCGCAGCGATCGTCCTCGGCGCAACCCTGCACGCGGTGGACGAGAGTCGCGATACCCAAGCTCGCGGAGCGCTCGACCTGCCGGGCTCGGTTTTGGTGACCGCCGGTCTGGCCGGAGTCGTCTACGCCTTGATCGTGGCGCCACTCGAATCGTGGAGTTCGCCGCGCGTGATTCTTGCGATGTGCGGCGGCGCGTTAGCCCTCGCGGCATTCTTCTTCGTCGAACGCCGGGCGCACAATCCAATCGTTCCGCTCGCGCTCTTTGCGTCGTCGACGTTTGCGGGGGTTAACGCGGTAACGTTGCTCGTCTACGCGGCGCTCGGCGGCTCGCTCTACTTTCTTCCGTTTCTCATGATTCAAGTCCACGGGTACAGCGCCACCGCGACCGGTCTCGGCATGCTGCCGTTCGTCCTGGTGCTTTTCGTTCTTTCGAGACCCGCGGGGGCGATGCTGCCGCGTTTCGGGCCGCGCGCCATGCTGGCGGCGGGAACGCTCGTCATGACGGTCGCTTTTATCGCATTCGGCCTGCTCGAACGGAACGTCAGCTATTGGAGCAGTTTCTTCCCGGCGATCGCGCTGCTCGGCGTCGGCATGGGGATCATCGTCGCGCCGCTCACGACGACGGTGATGGATTCGGTCTCGCAAGAGCGCATGGGGACGGCTTCGGGAATCAATAGCGCCGTTTCGCGCATCGCCGGACTGCTCGCCGTCGCGGCCCTCGGCGCGGTGCTCTGGCAAGGGTTCAACGCCGGACTCGATCGGCGCGCGAACGCGGCGCATCTCACTCGCGTCCAGCGCTCCGCAATCGACGCGCAACGCATTCGCCTCTCCGCCGCCCGGTTTACCGACCCGCGCCTCGGCATCATCGTCCGCAGCGCGTATGCGGACGGGTTCGTTTTCGTCGCACTTGCGTGCGCGGTGTTTGCCGGCGTCGGTGCGGTTATTAGCCTGGTCGCGATACGCGGTAAAACACCGTGAGTATGACACTTTCTTTCACGGTGCGCTGAACAATCGTTATAACGATTGCACGCGTACGATCGTGTGAGAAACGTCGCATGAAACAAAAATCATATGTGCCGCGTAGTAACGGGTGTAGTCTGAGAAACGGAGCGCAGGGTGTTGCGTTCCGCGTAATAACAAAAAGAAAAGGGTAAAACTGTGAGTACCGCATCGAAGCCGCAAGCTTCGCAAGCGACCGATAAACAAGAACGGCCGACGATAACGTTCACGCACGTCATCACGACGGTGAGCACCGGCACGTTCGGCGGCTGGGGACCAAAAGTCAACAGCTCGTCCGGCATCATCAAGAGCTGGAATTAAGCAAAACTTAAGCTCTTTTACAGCCGGGCCTAAGATTTCACACGCATACTACGAATGCGTGATGAAAACGGGCGGAAACGTCCTCCACCGGATCCGCCCGTTCGACTCCTAACCTCGTAGAGTGCAAAAAGAACACCCGATGATGGCCTCCACCATCATCGGGTGTTCTTTTTATCGCGCCGTAGCGGCGCGGAGTAGTGGCGCAGCCCGGCGAAGGGGCATGAAAAGGAAAACGCAATGGTTCATGCAGATGCCCTCCAACGGAATTCGCGGGCCGTCGAAGCTCACTCGCTGGTGCGCTGCCCCTTTTCGGGCGTCATCGAATTCTCGGGATCGTTTTTTGAAGGGGATCGCGGATTTAGCATCTCCCCGATTGCGGCCGTTGCCGCCGCCGTGGAGCCGGGAACGCGCGCGGTTGACGACCTTACAGACGATGTGCGCCGGCACGATGCGCTGGAGCTTACCTGGACGCCGCGCCGGCCATGGTTCCCGCTCTTTGACGGGTTCGTGACCGTTCGCCCTCACTACCAAGGTGCGATGCTGACGATTTCCGGCACGTACGAACCGCCATTGCGCGCATTCGGGCGTGCGTTCGACGCAATCGTTGGTCGATTTCTCGCGCATCGGACGCTCCAGCGTCTCGTCGATGCGCTAGCACGACACGTAGAACGCGAGTGGGACCGCGACCGCGTTCCGCTTTCGCCGAGGAAATCGTGAAGATGCGCGCGCTCGCACTGGCCGTAGCGGCGCTCCTAACCGGATGCAGCGCGCATCGAAGTGACGTTAGCGTGCCGCAGGTTCACGCGGTTGTGTCGCAGACCTCGTCCGTTTCGAGGCCCACTCAGTCGGGGGACCCGTCACAACTTCCGCCGCTGGCAGACGGAGACCTTAACGTCAATCTCGTTTTGCTGGATCGGACGATCGAGATTGCCCCTGGACTGAACTATCATGCGTGGACGTTCAATGGAACGGTTCCCGGACCGGTGGTTCACGCGCGCGTGGGCCAACAGATCAACGTGTCGTTGACGAATAAATCGATGATGGGGCATTCGATCGATTTTCACTCCGCGCTCGCTCCCGCGGACATCGCGTATCAAACGATCGCTCCGGGACAAACCATCCATTATTCGTGGGTCGCAAGATACCCGGGCGTGTTCCTCTACCACTGTGGAACGCCGCCGGTCTTGGCCCACATCAGCAACGGGATGTATGGTGCGGTCGTGGTCGATCCAAAAGACGGCTGGGGCCCCGACGCGCGGGCCTACGTGTTATTGCAAAGCGAGTTCTACACGCACGCGCTTGAGGGACACCCGAACCAATACGTTGGGGATATGCAAAAAATGAAGAGTTCGATGCCCGACGTCGTAGAATTTAACGGCTCGGCTTTTCAATACATGCGCCGCCCGTTGCCCGTGGGCGTCGGCAAGTTGGTACGGCTCTTTATCGTCAATGCCGGTCCCTCACACTTTTCCGCGTTTCACGTCGTAGGCACCATCTTCGACCGGGTTGCCGTTGGAGGCAACCCGGAAAACACCATGCATGGCCTGCAAACGGTGACGATCGCCCCCGGCGACGGTGCGATGGCCGAATTTACCGTGCAACAGGCCAGTAGGTATCCGTTTGTAACGCATTCGTTCGGCGACGCGGATGCCGGCGCGATGGGGGCCTTCGACGCGCACTAGCCTTTCAGCTTACGTAGGGCTCGTGCGGGGCGACCGGCTGCAGGATGCGATCGACTTCCGCGAACACGGTTGGATCGAGGCGTAGATCGCCGGCGGCGGCGTTGTCGTCCACGTGCTCGGCCTTCGTTGCGCCGACGATGACGCTGGTTACGGCCGGTTGGCGCAGGCACCACGCAAGCGCGAGCTGCGCGAGCGAGACGCCGGCGCTCTTTGCAATCGGTTTGAGCTGCTGCACGGCATCGAGTACCGGCTGCGTGAAGTAGTCTTCCATCATTTCTTTATTGGCACCGGCCGCGCGCGTTCCCGACGGCGGGTTTTTCGCATCGGTGTATTTGCCGGTAAGAATCCCCATAGCGAGCGGAGACCAGACGACGTTGCCTATGCCGTATCGTTCGGATACCGGCAACACGCGGTCTTCGATACGGCGCCAAAGCGCGCTGTATTGCGGCTGGTTACTGATCGGCACCGCCCATCCGCGCGCCCGGCAGAGTGCGACGGCCGCGCCGATTTGGTCGGCGTTCCATTCCGACGTACCCCAGTAGAGCACCTTACCGGCCCGCACGAGGTCGTTCATCATCTCGCAGGTTTCTTCGAGCGGCGTGGTCGTGTCGTACCGATGGCATTGGTAAAGATCGATGTAGTCGACCTGCAGACGGCGCAGCGAGTGATGCAGCTGGTCGTGGATATGTTTGCGAGAAAGACCGCGCTCGTTGACCGTCTCGCCCATCGAGAAATAGACTTTGGTCGCGAGCACGAGGGCGTCGCGGTTAAGCTCTTTGAGTACGGGGCCCAAAACCTCTTCGGCGGCGCCGCGCGCGTACACGTTCGCGGTATCGATGAAATTGATGCCGCGTTCCCACGCCCGCAGAACGCAGGCGCGAGCGATGTCGCGCTCGACGCTGCTGCCGTAGGTCAGCCACGAGCCGAGGCCAACGACGGAAAGTTTGAGGCCCGATTGGCCGAGCGTACGGTATTGCATCGAAACGAGATCTCCTTATTTACGAGGTATTTAGGATGGAACGATGATTCGAACTGCGCGCGGGAGCGATTCAAAGATGGCGGGCGTCTTCCCGGCGGGTTCGCCATCGGCGCTAACGTGGTGCGGATGGTGAGTGCGCACGACGAAGCGCGAGGAACGCCGATGACGCAGGCCGTCAACCGACGCGCCGTCGCGCGCGAATGCCGAACGCACGATCGGCACGATGCCCAGCCAATTCGTGACCTCAACGCTAAAAAGATCGAGCAGCCCGTCGTCGAGCGTACTGCCCGGTACTTCGATCAACCCGCCGAAGCGATTGCTGTTTGCAACGGTGAGTTGGACGGTGCGAAAGCGATCGGTCCGATGTTCGTAGTCTACTTGGGCGTAGAATGGGCGGTGCTGCGCGAGCGTCTGCAGGGTCGTGCCGACGACGCCGAAAAACCCGAAGCGCCTTTTGACCTCCGGCGTCTGCTTGCGGGCGATGCGGGTCGAGAGCCCGATGCTCGCTTCGTTCACGAAATACACGCCGTTGACGCGTCCGACGTCGATTTCACGGGTCGCACCCGCCGCGACGGCCGCACAGGCGGCGTCGACCTCGAGCGGAATGCCGAGCGTGCGCGCGAGATCGTTGAACGTACCCAGCGGTACGATCCCAAGCGGCACCCCGGCCGCGATCGCCGCGGCGATCGTCGAGACGATCGTTCCGTCGCCTCCGGCCGCCACGATCGCGTCGTAGCGCTCGTCCTCGGCCAACTCGACGCCCCGCTGCCCGAAGGCCGTTCGCACCGCGTCGGCCGACTCGGCGCCGCGCCGGGACTTTTCGTTGAGGATGAGCCGGATACGCATGGGTCTCTTTACCCCTTTGGCCGCGGCCGCTCCGCCCGGCGCAAACTTTTGTGCGCGCTCGGCCGTTGAGGAGGTATGAGACAGTTTGCTGCGATTCTCTGCGCCACGCTGGGCTTTGCGCTTTTGGGAGCCGCCGCAACACCGGCCCCCGATGCGGCGGCCAAGCCGGCCATCGTCGTACACATGAAAAATTTCGCCTTTAGTCCGGCCAAGGTTTCGATCAAATCCGGGCAAACCGTCGAGTGGATCAACGACGATAGCGTCCAACACTCCGCAACCGCCGACGACCATTCTTGGAACTCGGGCGAACTCGCACAAGGTGCATCGTGGAGCAAAACCTTCACCGCCGCCGGCACCTACACGTACTACTGCGACGACCACGAATTCATGAAGGCCGAAATCGACGTTAAGTGAGCACGTCCTCCCGCGCTTGCGCAGCGGCCGCGAGTTTGAGGACCGTGTTCCAGTTTCGTCCGGTACCGTGCGTTTCGAGGCGGCGTTCGATGAGCGTCGCGGTTAAACGAGACTCGCCGATGCCGTCGGGATATACGATATAGGCGGTCTGGCCATCGACTTGCGCGAGTTCGCGGCCGGGAATGGCGGCTTGCAGCGCCTTTGCAGCGGCGGCGCTCGGCGCGTCTTTTAGGCTCAGCACGACGAGATGACCCGGATCGCGTTCGGCTTGCGCGTGAAATGGGTTACGCGCGACGATGCGTTTCCACTGGGCGTTCGAGCGAACGAAGAACTGCGTCGCGATTCCCAAACGTTCTTTCGCCTGCTCTTCAAATAGGCGCTCCAGCGCGTCGTTCGAGCGCCCGTCGCTTCGAAAGACCAGATTGCCGCTCTGCAGCAGCGTGCGAACGCCGGTGAATCCTAGCTGCTCTGCGAACGCGCGCAGATCCGACATGGCGATCTTTTTCGTTCCGCCGACGTTGACCGCGCGAAGAAGCGCGATGACCGCAGTACCTTCCATTCCGCCCCGATTCGCTCCAAGCACTGCGGCAGCCTCGGCGAGGGTAGTGAGATCGCATACGGATTTTCGGCGGACCGAAACCCGCTCATCAGGGCATTTGAGACCGCTGTATATTCAAGTCTTTTTGATATTGGTTCGTGATTGTCACTCATTATGAGACTGGGCACAGATGGACGGGTGGGGGGTCGCATTGCAGCAAAGAGGTGTAAAATGAAGTGGCTCATCGTTGTTTTACTACTTTTGATACCAACCACCGCTGATGCGATCGTCATCCGAGACGATGTACCCGATACAAATTATCGAGTTGCCGCGTCCGCGTTTCCGGCGCTGGTCGACCTTCCGTACGAAGGGCAAGGCGTTTTGATCGCGCCGCAGTGGGTCGTTACCGCAGCTCACGCGGTAACGTGGCAGACGGACATGGGAATGAAAGTACGAGAAGTAACGATCGAAGGCGTCCCACGCGCGGTGGAGCGTGTGATTGTGTACCCGGGATATAAGAATCTCCCCAACGAGCTTATCGCCAGTGCGCTGAAAACGGGCAACGCGTCGGAGGCGATGAAGTTCCACCTGTTGTCCAACGACATCGCACTTTTGAAACTGGCCACGCCGGCGCGCGACGTAACGCCCGCGCAACTATTCACGGGCGACGCGCAGGTGGGCGACGTCGTCGAAATCATCGGCAAAGGCGCGACGGGCACAGGTCTCACTGGTTTTGGCTCAGGATCGTCTCACCGTACGGCGCTCCGTCGAGCGTTCACGCGGCTTTCAAGCGTTCAAACCCGCTGGCTCGCATACACCTTCGAAAAGCCGCCCGCAGCGCTTCCACTCGAAGGCATGGCCGGAAGCGGAGACAGCGGGGGCCCCGTTCTTGTAAACGTGCACGGTCAATGGCAAGTGGCTGCACTCGCTTCCTTCAAATTCGTCAATGGCGATGCGCGAACGTTTCATGACGGACGCTACGGCACCACAACGTACAACGTTCGCGTCAGCCACTACAAGACGTGGATTGATTCAACAATGAAGTGAACTCCACGCTTAGGCGATGCTTGTCGCGACGGATAAATGACGCCGCACATTGAAGGCTCCCCGCCATGTCGATCGGTTTTATCACATCTGCGGAGCTTGGGAGCATCACGGACGACGACGCCTTAGTCGTCGCGGCACTCGCGCAAAGCGGCATCGCCGTGCGCCCGGTCTGCTGGGACGCAGGCGACCCCGAGCATCTCGATGCCTTGGTCTTGCGTTCGCCCTGGAACTATCATCTCGACCCGGAAACGTTTCTCGGTTGGGTCGATCGAGCCGGCAGTTCCATGCTCCTGTGCAACGACCCCGACACCGTGCGCTGGAACGCTCACAAGGGCTATCTCTTCGAGCTGCAGCGCGCCGGCATTCCGATTGCCGACACGGTTTTGTGCGAGCAACACGCGACCCACGACCTGCGGGCCATCATGGAAGAACGCACCTGGAATCAAGTCGTCGTCAAACCGGCTATCTCCGCGAGTTCGTTTATGACCACGATCGTCGGTCTTCCAGCGCACGAAACGCACCGCGCGGACGATCTCGAAGGACGGATCGTAGAAGACGGCCAGCATCTGCTCGACGAGATTCTCGAAACGCGCGACGCATTGATCCAGCCTTTCATGCCGGAGATACTGAATCGCGGCGAGCGCTGCCTCATTTTTATCGACGGCCGGTTCTCGCACGCGGTGCAGAAAGCGCCGTTTACCGACGTCGGCGGCGGCGGCCAGGCGGCGACCGCAGAACCGCAAGAGATTGCGCTCGGGGAACGGGCGCTCGCGGTACTTGCGCAACGCCCGCTCTATGCGCGCGTCGACCTGCTCCGCGATACCAATGGCATCGACCGCCTGATGGAACTCGAACTCATCGATCCCGAATTGTACCTGCGCTTCGATCCCGATTCGGCACACCGGTTCGCCACCGCCCTAATTCAGCGACTGGATCGGCACGGGTGAACGAAATTACGAGTCTGGGCAGCGAGGAGCATGTGGAGCGTCGCGGGACGGCGGGTCGACCCGGTTCTGATCGCAGAGCTTGCAGTATATCGGACGAGATAGTATAGTATACCGGGAGGTATAGTACAGTATGTCGTCCGATATATCGTTTTATCAAGAAGAACTCTGGCAGCTGCCTGCCCCAGTGCTATTTGGAACGCGAATGCGGACAGCCTTACTCATGCTGATCGCCGTCCTCGAGCAGACCTATCCTGCGGAGATTAGCCGATACCTTCGGTCCACTATCCCGGCCGTCCAGCGAACGCTCGATAAGCTTGAGGAGGAGGGCATAGTCGCTAGCCGCCAGCTCGCGGTACGAACGGTCACGCTCAATCCGAACTATCCCGCCTTTCGCGAACTTCGGGCGCTCTTGCTGCGTCTTGCAGAGGGCTACCGCCAATATCAAATCGTCAAGGAATCGCGGCGGACGCGACCTCGCCGGCGGGGAAAGCCGCTGTGATTACCCGCGAAAGCACGCTCGCCGATGTATGCTTCGCTGCGTCGCAAGCGCTCGAAGCGCGCGGCATTACCGCCATTCTTACCGGCGGCAGCGCAGCCAGTGTTTATGCGCCGCACGCCTATGCTTCGCACGACGCGGATTTCGTTCTCCCGGGCGATGAACCGCTTGAGGATGCCGGCGGCGCGCTCCTTTCCATCGGTTTCAAACGTGACGGAAAATCGCGCATCTTCGTGCATCCTGACACCAGTTTTACGATCGACTTTCCACGTGGTCCGCTTGCGGTCGGCGGCGACTACGTGCATGAGACCGCGACCATTACGAACGCAGAAACGACCTTGCGACTTCTTTCGCCTGTGGATTGCGTGCGCGACCGCCTAGCGCACTTCTACCACTGGGACGACTTCACCGCGCTCAACGCCGCCGTTGCCGTCGCCGTCGCGTACATCGACACAATCGATATGGATCTGTTGCATACTTGGTCTAAGCGCGAGGATAGTCTCGCTAAATTCACTGAGTTTGAGCGGCGCGTTGCGCTAGCCAGTTCACCCTAGTGCAGAGTGCGGATCATCCTGCGTTCGTTATCGATGATGGCGTCGTCAACGGTCGCAGCTCGTGACGAGAGCGCACTAGCGAGCGGGCGATTCGTTGAGCGCGATGGCCGCGCGAACGAGCGCCTCGAATGCGCTCTCATCGATCTGATCGCCTTCGTGAAGATCGATGGCGCGCCGGACGTTGCCCTCAAGGCTCGAGTTGAACAGCCGCTTCGGATCCTTGAGCCGCGCACCCTTGGCGAAGGTCAGCTTAACGATGCTCTTGTAGGTCTCGCCCGTGCATATCTGTCCGTCGTGAGACCAGACGGGCACCCCGCGCCACTTCCACTCCTCAGCAACGTCGGGGTCTGCACGCTTGATGAGTTTGCGGATCTTTGAGAGCGTCTCGCCTCTCCAATCGCCCAACTCCTTGATTCGCGCGTCGATGAGCGCGGAGGGAGACTCACCGCTTTTCGGGTTGTCGATCTTCTTCATCTCGCGCCCCTTTTGCATAGATCGTATCGCATCCGCTTGCCATTACCCCTTCGGCGGTTGCCGCAAGCCCACGATCGAACCGTTGGGTCTTTAACGCTCGCGACCAGCAGTCGGTAGGCGACATCGGTAATCTCTTGCACGACGGTACCGCCCGCGGCTACGAGCGCCTTCAGGCTCGCTGCGATGTCGCTCACCGTCCAATACGCAAGCGCCATCGGCTCGTGTTTATCGCCGCCCGGAACGAGCCCGATTTCCATGTCGCCGCTCCTGTAGCCGACGTACCTGGCCGAATCGACGTACGGATCGGCACCGATAAGCTCGGCAAAGAAACGCTTGGCTTTGGTCAGGTCGGCAACCGCGTAGGTGATAAGGGAAACGTCCATCAAGATCTCATACTCCTTCTACCACTATGACGGATCGAGCGCGGTGAAACGCCGCACTCGCACAATCGGTCATCGAACGCTCACCACCCGCCT
>DATBTN010000022.1 GCA_036559195.1 Candidatus Baltobacteraceae bacterium | reverse complement strand
GGGTGGTTAGGCGGGCATGTCTTTTTGGCGTTCGCTGTAGATGAGCGTCGGCGCTTCTTTCTTCTCGATGACTTCTTTGTTGACGATGCATTTCTTTACGCCGGTGAGCGACGGCAGGTCGTACATGACGTCGAGCATCGTCTCTTCGAGGATCGAACGCAGGCCGCGGGCGCCCGTCTTGCGCGATTGTGCGCGCGTGGCGATGGCGATTAGCGCTTCTTTCGTGAAGGTTAGCTCGACGCCGTCGAGCCCCATAATCTTCTGGAATTGACGGACCAGCGCGTTGCGCGGTTCTACGAGGATGCGGCGCAGGGCCAGTTCGTCGAGCGCGTCGAGCGTAACGACGATCGGCAAGCGGCCGATGAACTCCGGAATCAATCCAAACTTGAGCAAGTCTTCCGGCATAAGCTGCTGGAGCAGCTTCCCGATGTGCAGGTTCTTCTTGCTCTCCGGTGCGGCGCGGAAGCCCATGTTGTTCGAAGCGACGCGCGATTCGATGATTCGCTCGAGCCCATCGAACGCGCCGCCGCAGATAAAGAGCACGTTGGTCGTATCGATCTGAATGAACTCTTGATGCGGATGCTTGCGCCCGCCCTGCGGCGGAACGTTGGCCGTCGTGCCCTCGAGAATTTTTAGCAGCGCCTGCTGCACGCCTTCACCGGAGACATCGCGCGTGATCGACGGATTCTCGCTCTTGCGCGCGATCTTGTCGATCTCGTCGATGTAGACGATGCCCTTCTCGGCCCGCTTTACGTCGTAGTCCGCAGCTTGGATGAGTTTGAGCAGAATGTTCTCGACGTCTTCACCGACGTAGCCCGCTTCGGTCAACGAGGTCGCGTCGGCCATCGCGAGCGGGACGTCGAGAATCTTCGCTAGCGTCTGAGCGAGATAGGTCTTGCCGGAGCCCGTCGGGCCGACCAGCAGGATGTTCGACTTCTGCAGCTCGACGTCGTCGGCCGAGGTACCCATGTTCACGCGTTTGTAGTGATTGTAAACGGCAACGGCGAGCGATTTCTTCGCGCGTTCTTGACCGATCACGTACTGGTTGAGAATGTGATTGATCTCTTTGGGCTTGGGGATGTTCCGCAAGCGCAGGTTTTCATCGACGTTCTTGTAGAGCTCTTCTTCGATAATCTCGTTGCAAAGCTCGATACATTCATCGCAGATGTACACGCCAGGACCTGCGATCAACTTGCGCACCTGCTCCTGCGATTTTCCGCAGAAGCTGCACTTCAGCTGACCTTTTTCGTCTCCGAAGCGAAACATATCCCTGGTGTACTTGCCCTTTTCTGTCGACTAGGCCGGGGTAGCCAGAGACGACGAGTTCTCGATGATCGTGTCTATGATACCGTAATCTTTGGCTTCCTGCGCGGTCATGTAGAAATCCCGCTCGATATCCTTGAGGATCTGCTCGATACTGTTCTTGGTCGTCTCCTCGTAGATCCCCGCCAGCATCCGGCGCGTCGCGATCAGATCGCGGGCGTGGATCTCGATATCGGTGGCCTGGCCGCCGACCTGCTGGACCCACGGCTGGTGGATCAGGATCTTGGAGTGCGGCAGGGACATTCTCTTCCCCGGGGCGCCTCCGGTGAGCAGAATCGAGCCCATCGAGGCGGCCATGCCGACACAGATGGTCGCGACGTCGGGTTTGATGAAGCGCATCGTGTCGTAAATCGCGAGCCCCGCGGTCACGCTGCCGCCCGGACTGTTGACGTACATGTCGATGTCTTTATCCGGATCTTCCTTTTGGAGGAAGAGCAGCTGCGCGATGACCAGGTTCGCCAGGTGGTCGTCGATGGCGCCGCCGACGAACACGATCCGATCCTTGAGCAGGCGCGAATAAATATCGAAGGCGCGTTCGCCGCGTGCGCTCTGCTCGACGACCATCGGAACGAGATGACCCATTATGTGTAGTTCTCCCTGGCGTTACGGTTCTTCTGCATCCCGTAACTACGACGGCGCGGTGCTAGTTGCTTTTTTCCTTAATCGACGCGTTGTCGATAAGAAATTCGACCGTCTTATTCCTTACGATACCGTCCATCAAGGATAGGACGTTGTTCCCAAGCGCCTGCCGTATGCGGTCGATGGGCTGCCCGTATTGCTCGGCGAGGCTCTGCAACTCCGCCGAGATATCGCCCGGGGTGGCGTTGATTTGCTCGGATTTGGCGATCGCCTCGAGGATGAGCGTGCCCTTCACGCGCTGCTCGGCGTCCTTGCGGTACTCCGCCCGCAAGTCGTCTTCGGTCTTGCCGACGGCCTTGAGATAGTCTTCGTACGAAACGCCCATGCGGGTTGCGAATCCGCCCGTATCCGAGAGCATCTGGTCGATCTCGCGCAGCACCAACACCTCCGGCAACGGAAACTCGTGAGTGCCGACGAGCTTCTCGACGACCGCGTTGCCCAGCTCGCGGCGCGCCTTTTGCTCCGAAATCACCTCGAGCCGCTTGCGGATATCGTCTTTGAGCGCTTCGACCGACTCGCTCTGCGAGACGGACTTGGCGAACTCATCGTCGACGACCGGCAGCTCGTGTTCCTTGACCTCGTGGAGCGTAATCGTGAAGACCGCGGTCTTGCCGGCGAGTTCTTCCTGTTGGTATTTCTCCGGGAAGATCGCCTCGACGTCCTTGGTCTCGCCGGCCTTCATACCGGCGATGCCGGTCGCGAAACCGGGGATGAAACGCTCCTCCGCGAGTTCGGTAGCCTGTCCCGTGGCCGTGCCGCCTTCGAAGGGCGTGCCGTCGATTTTGCCTTCGTAGTCGATGGTAACGACGTCGCCGAGTTTCGCCGGGCGCTCCGCCGGAACGAGCGTGGCGCGGTCCCGGGCGAGGGCCGCCAGGCTGCGCTCCACGTCGTCGTCGCTCACGGTAGAGGGCTCGCGCTCGAGTTCCAGACCGCGATACGTGACGAGCTCGATCTGCGGACGGACGTCAACGACGGCCTTGATCCGGGTCGGCTTGCCTTCTTCTTGCGGAAGCAGCTCCATCTTCGGGCGGTCGATTGGATCGATATCGTGCTCGCGCACCGCTTTGGCGTAGACCTCCGGCACGACGTCTTCCATCGCCTGGCTCGTGATGGTCTCGGCGCCGTAGGTCTGTTCGAACACCTTGCGCGGCACCTTACCCGGACGAAAGCCGGGGAGCTTCGCGTTCTTCGCCAAGCGGCGAAACGCGCGGTCTTCGGCGGCTTTCAATTCGTCGGCCGAGATGGGGATCTCGAGCTCCACCTGCGTGGGCGCGAGCTGCGTGAGCGTAGACGTAGCGATGATAGATTCTCTCCGAGAGCACTCTTGCCAAAACGGGGGGTAGCGGGAATCGCCGGAGGGGGACCCCGCGGGCTCCGCCCGTGGGGGGCGCGCAGGCGCTTGCGCCGCAGCGCCGGTTAAAGAAATCAGCGGAAGACGAGATTCGAACTCGCGACCCTCGCCTTGGCAAGGCGATGCTCTACCACTGAGCTACTTCCGCACGCGCTTCGCGCCGATGGTAACGTGGGCAAGCCGAGACTCGAACTCGGACGGGTTGCCCCACTGGAACCTAAATCCAGCGCGTCTGCCAGTTCCGCCACTTGCCCTGGACGCCGATATAGCGTGGCGACCCCGATAAATATAACGCCTCGGGCGCGATTCCTCCGCGCTTTGGGAAAATCTTTACGCGATCGCTCGATTCGAGTAACCACGGTGCGACGAAGGTCTGGATCTACTGTGGTTCGCGGAGCGCCTGGCCGGACGTCGTCTCGAGATTCAATTCCAACGGCATATTCGCGAGCGGATCCATCGCTTCGAATGCAATCGAGATATTCGAATACGCCCGCGCGTGCGCGTTCAATGTCGCCGTCGTCGACTCGGTTGCGATAATCGGCGCGCCGTCGAGTTGCGTAAACGTCACCGTCCACGGTACGCCGGCCGCCGGCCCGTCGGTAAAATTCCCGTCGCTCGTCAAACGGTCGGTCATAAACGATCGATCGTCGATCCACAACTCGCGCAGCCGGTACTTCTTCGGCTCGTGCGTCGGACGCAGCGATAGATGATAGTCGAGGTGCCCGTCGATCGGTTCGATTCCGTCGTAGGTCATCACGTAGTTTCGTCGCATCGCTTCCACGTCGCCGATGACCTTTAGCCCGCCGTTTGCCGGTCGCGCCGTCGGACGCGGTGCGGGATCGTGAAACTGGCGGCGTATGGCGGCCACGAGCGCCGCCGGATCTTTCGTGCGGCCCGGCACATACGACGCGATGCCGAACGAATAATTGGGCGCGAGTTCCGGTATGCCGAGATAATCTACCGGCTCCTCGGGCTTACTCACCCCTATTCCCATGATATTGAAATTGACGCCCGTCGGCGCCACATGAGGGTGCGCGCGCTGTTCCTCGCTGACGCCGTCGACTCGCACGAGATCGGATGTCGCGTCGTAGAGCGAGTTGTAGTGACTGCTCTTCGCGACGCCGTTTTCATCGACTCGGACGACGATATTGTAACGCACGTACGAAGGATATACGGCTTGCTCCCACACCAAACGCGCCGCATTAAATATGCCGTAAGGATCGCGCGCGGCGCTCGCCGGGGCCGAAACCGAAGCCATTGCCAAGATCACGTGCCGCACCCCCTTCGAAGCGTATATACCCCTACAACGCGCGGAACCGACCGAGCGGTTCCACTCATTGCTCGCAAAAAGCCCCGATTCGTTACGAATCGAGGCTTCTGGTAAACGTGCACCGCGAAGGACTCGAACCTTCAACCAATTGATTAAGAGTCAACTGCTCTACCATTGAGCTAGCGGTGCGTTCTGCGCCCTCCGGGACTCGAACCCGGGACCAATAGATTAAAAGTCTACTGCTCTACCAACTGAGCTAAAGGCGCAACCGACTTAGTCTAACGAGGATCGCGCACTTTTTCAAGTACCGAGGACGGGCCTACTGATACGCGCGGGGCGAGGGGACGTCCTGCTCGCCCCCGCCTCATTCGGCCGCCCGGCGCGGGATCGTGCCAAAGAGCTCCGGATGCATGGCCTCTAGCTCCTCCGCGGCGACCGCGTGCGAATAGAAGAATCCCTGCGCGTAGCGACACCCGGCGTTTCGCAGGACGTCGCGCTGGCGCTGCGTCTCGACGCCTTCGGCCACCACGCGCACGTCGAACGATTCCGCCAGAGTCATCAGCGTTCGAACGATCGGCTCGCTCGCGATCTCGCCATCCGGGCCCGCCACAAACGAGCGATCGATTTTTATCGAGTCTACTTTGAATTGCTGCAGGTAGCGCAAGGACGAGTATCCGGTTCCAAAATCGTCGATACACACTTTGAATCCGTGCCCGCGCAAACGCTCGACGATTTCGTTCGATCGCGTTCCCGCATCGAGAACGACGGTTTCGGTTATCTCGATCGTGAGATCTTCGGGACTCACGCCGAATTCGGCGATCGTCTCCAGCAGCGATCGTTCGAACGAACGATCGACCAGTTCGCCGGCCGAGACGTTGACGTTAAGCGAAAACGCTTGCCGCGCTACCGTTGGAATGCGTTTCCAGCTCCCGAGCTGTTGGCAGGCGGTTCGCAAAACGTACAGGCCGATCGGGGCCGCGAGCCCCGTCTGCTCGGCGAGCGGCATGAACTCGGCCGGCAAAACGACCCGGTCGGGCGATTGCCGCCAGCGAATGAGCGCTTCGCAGCCGGCGAGCGTTCCGTCGATCAGACTCACGATGGGTTGATAGTTCAGGAAGAACTCTCCGCGTTCGAGGCCCAACCGAAGGTCCGTCGTCAACTGGAGGCGCCGCCGAGCGCGCGCGTGCATCTTTCCGTCGAAGACGGCGAATCGCGAACCGCCGTCACTTTTGGCGTGCCGCATGGCGATGTTTGCATCGCGCATCACATCCTCGGCACGCGCGTACGCGCTCGAGGCAACCGCAATGCCGATACTGGGCGATACGAAGAGGGCGCGAGCACCGATCGCGATCGGCGTTCCCATCGCCGCGAGCACGCGCACCGCTACTTTTTCCACCTGCGCGATATCGCGCAGCGGCCCGACGAGCAGGGCGAATTCGTCGCTCCCGAGGCGGCTGACCACGTCGTCGGGTTCGACCGCGGAACGCAGGCGTTGGGCGACGTGCTCGAGCACGAAATCGCCCGCGTCGTGGCCGAGGCTTTCGTTGATGTCTTTGAAGCGATCGAGGTCCACGATCAACGTTGCGAAGAAGCGATCGGGCACGGCCTTCATCGCGACGAACCGTTCGCGAAGCTTCGTTTCAAAGAGGAGCCGGTTCGGCAGGCCGGTGAGCGCGTCGTGCATCATATCGTGCAGGATGCGCCGCTCGTTGCGCTTCAGAACCGACACGTCGCGGAACGTGCAAATGGCGAACTGCGAGATTCCGTGCGGGTCGTTAACGAGCGAAAGTGTGGAGACGGTCCAGACTTCGGCGCCGTCCGGCGCGACGACGCGTCCTTCGAATTCGAAGAGATCGCGCTCGCCTTGCATTAACTCCCGAAACTCGCGCTCGTGGCCGGCTAGTGCGTTCGCGCCGGTCTCGCCGTAGACGGTACGAAACACCGTGTTGGCGTCGACGATCTTGCCGTCGCGATCGAAAATGGCGATTCCGATGGCGGCGCCTTCAAAGATGGCGCGAAACTGCGCTTCGGAGAGCTGCAAGGCACGCTCGGCTTTTTGAAAGGCCAGTTCCGCCTCGAGCCGCTTCGAAAGATGCTGGGCTTGACGGCGCGCGTCGCGTTCGCGCCGCAGTCGCGCCTCGGCGATGAAGAGCATCATTCCGATTAGAAAGATCGCCGCCAGGATCGCGGAGAGGTACAGGTACCGATTGTGGACGCCTTCGATTCGAGCCCGGCGTGCCAGCGTCGCATCGAAGAGTGCGAGCAAATCGTAGTCGACTCGCGTCCCCGCGACCAGCGCCGCGACCGCGCGCGCGTGGATCGCCGCCGGATCGCCGAGCGGGCGAAGCCGGTCGCGCACGCCGGAACCGGCGAGCGCGCGAAAGGCGTCGCCCGCACGTTCGTACGATTGCGCGGCCGCGGCGGTCTCGAGCACATCGCTCGACGGCACGCTCGAGACGGCGCGTGCGTTCGCGAGAACGCTCGGCAGATCGTCGGCCGTGAGATTGTAGTCGCTCTCGGTAAGCGTCAGGAGGATCGCCAACTCGTTGCGATCGGCAATGCCGATCGAGCCGGTGACGACGGCGTTCTGCGCGATTAGATCGGAATGCGCGACTTCGTTATAGGCACCGGGCAATTTCGCAAAGAGCATATCGGCGAGGTTTTGCGCGTCGCTATTGGGATCGTACGTCAGACCCGAGCGGTTTTCTACCGTCAGATAGAGATCTTCGATCGCGCGCACGAGACGCGCCGTACCGGCGGCGGAGGAGGGATGGCGCTCGCGGCGCGCCGCCAGCCATGCGGCGCGCGTTCGTTGCGCGCTCGCGCCGAGATCGAGTGCGGCGCCCGGACCGGCCGCAAAAGCCGTCACGGCGGCCATCTCGCCGTCGATCTGCCGCCGCAATCCCGGCTCCGGTTGCGGACGCACGAGCGCCAGACTGTCGCGATAGCGCTCGGCGTCGGCAAACAGCGGCCGAAGTACGCGCGCGTACGCAATCGCGACCCGCTCTTGTTTGAGCGTGCGAACGTCGCCGCCCGCGGCCGAGTCGGAACGCTCGATCTGCACGACCGCAAAAAAGAACAGCACCGCCGACGCGACTGCCAAGGCGGCCCCGGCGATCTCGCGCCAGTGACGCGCGGGGGCTCTGCGGCGCTCCATCCTCGTAGCGTTGTTCCCCAAACGAAAACGACCCGCTCGATTCTCGTCGAAGCGGGTCGTTTCTAGAGAGATTGGGGTGGCTGACGGGACTCGAACCCGCGACCTCTGGAGTCACAGTCTAGCGCTCTAACCAACTGAGCTACAACCACCACGTATCTTGGCGCGCCCGGAGGGAATCGAACCCCCATCTTCGAGTTTAGAAGACTCGTGCCTTATCCATTAGACCACGGGCGCACGATTGACCCTCGGTTCGCGTCGTTACCTCGACTAGAATACCACGCCCGCGCAACCGGTTTTAGCTCACCGGCCCTCCGGAGCGTTCTGGATGGACCTATCGGGACGACAGGATTTGAACCTGCGACTTCTGCGTCCCAAACGCAGCGCTCTACCAAACTGAGCTACGTCCCGACAATCCGTCCTCTGCTTTCGAGCCGCGCCCCCGATTCCTTCGAGACCGCGCGCCGGTTCAAAACAACAACGGGTGGAATCCCACGTAGCGTGTGAGATCGAGCAAGCCCGCATCGCATGCGAAGAGGCGGACGGCGTCGATCGTGAGGCCCGCGCGCAGGGCCGCTCGCATCACGCGAACGTTCGTTCCGGGAACGAGCGCGGTGCACCAGGTCGCGCCGAACGTTCGATCGAGCATCACGAGCGCATACGCGAAGAATTGGACGAGATACGCGGGCGAGGCGCTTACCATCGGCCCGATGCTGCCGTTGGGCCACACGTAAGCGTAGCCGACGAACTCGTCACCGAGCCGAAATCCGATGCCTTGACCGCGCTGCGCAAAATACGTGTGATCCAGCGGCCGGGCGGTCCCACGCACCTCGCGATCGAGGGCGCCGAGCGCTTGCCGGTCGCGTGCCGGATCGATGGGTTCGGCCGAAAAGCGATAGTCGCCGGCGGCCATGCGCGCGAGGTCTTCCTCCGGCGGGAGGGCGCCGGCAACGCGAACGACCGGTGCCTGGAGCGAAACGCCGCGCCCCAGGAAGAAGGCGACGCCGCCGAGTTCGTGCGGATCGAGCAGACCGCTGCGACTCACGTCGCCGGCGTCGCGCGCGACCTCGACGAGCAGCTTCCGGCCGATGCCCTGCCGCACAAAGCTCGGCTCCACAAAAAGCTCGCTCAGAAACCACTCGTCCTCGAGCGGGTGCGCGATGGCGATGCCGATCGGCGTGCCCTCGTCCTTTGCGACCCACGCGCCGTTGGGCGCGAGCTCCGCCAGGTCGGCGTAGAGCTGCCGCGCGTGATCGTCGGGCCAGCGGCGTTGCGCGTAGTAGGCGACGTCGTCGCCGCTCGCGGGCAGAATCAGCGCTTCGCTAGACACGTGCGGCGAGTCTTGCGAGCAGCGCATCGGCCGCGCGGCGACGATGACTGATGCGGTTCTTCTGCGCATCGTCGAGCTGTGCGAACGTCACGTCCGCCGGCGGATAGAGAAAGATCGGATCGTATCCAAAGCCGAAACGACCCTGTTCGCTCGCCGCGATCGCCCCGTCTACGGTCGCTTGCACCTCGATTTCCACGCCGTCGCCCAGAATCAGCGCCATGGCGCAAACGAAGCGGGCGTTGCGCGCCGTTTCGGGGATTCCGCGCAATTCTTCGAGCAAGAGCGCGCGACGCTGCGGCCAGCTCGCGCCCTCACCGCCGTAGCGCGCCGAAAGGACGCCTGGACGCCTCTGCAACGCATCGACTTCGAGCCCTGAGTCGTCGGCGAGTACGGCGCCGGCGATCCCGGCTGCTCGCAGTTGCGCGTGAAGCGCGCGCGCCTTGAGCATCGCGTTTTCTCGATAGCTGCGGTCGCCCTCGACGACGTCGGCGTACTGCGGATAGGTTTCGAGTTCGAGCGACGAACCCGCGAAGATCGCGCGCATCTCGGCGAGCTTGCCTTCGTTTTTGGTCGCGACGAACGTCTTCAATCTTCCAGGCGCAGAACGGCCATGAACGCTTCCTGCGGCAAGTCGACCCGACCGACGCGCTTCATGCGTTCCTTACCGACCTTCTGCTTCTCCAAGAGTTTTCGTTTGCGCGAGATGTCGCCGCCGTAGCATTTGGCGAGCACGTTCTTGCGCATCGCGCTGACGGTTTCGCGCGCGACGACCTTGCCGCCGATGGCGGCTTGAATCGGCACTTCGAACATCTGTCGCGGAATTAACTCTTTGAGTTTTTCCGCCAGCGCCCGGCCGCGGTTAGGCGCTTTCTCCCGCGCCACAATAAACGAGAGCGCGTCGACCGGCTCGCCGTTGAGGAGAATCTCGAGCTTAACGAGGTCGCCTTGACGGTAGCCCACCATCTCGTAGTCGAGCGACGCGTAACCCTTCGTGCGCGACTTGAGCTGATCGAAGAAATCGACGATCACTTCGATCAGCGGCATCTCGTAGGTCAGAATGACGCGGCCGTCGTGGAGGTACTCCATGTTGTCGAGCGTACCGCGCCGGGCTTGCACGATCTCCATGATGCCGCCCACGTAATCGGGCGGAGTCATGATCGTCGCTTTCACGTACGGCTCCTCGATTTGCTTGATCAAATTCATGACCGGAAGCTTCGAAGGGTTATCGATCATCTCGATGCGGTCGTCGCTCATCGTTACGCGGAAGACGACCGATGGCGAGGTAGCGATCAGATCGAGCGTGTAATCGCGCTCCAGTCGCTCCTGGACGATCTCCATGTGCAGCAGGCCCAGGAAACCGCACCGGAATCCGAAGCCGAGCGCCACGGAGGTCTCGGGCTCGAACACGAGCGCGCCATCGTTGAGTTTGAGTTTGTTGAGCGCCTCCCGCAGGTCGTCGTACTCCACACCTTCGTTTGGATAAAGACCGCAGAAGACCATCGGCACGGCCTTGCGGTACCCGGCGAGCGGAACGTGCGCCGGGTTGTGCGCCTCGGTGACCGTATCGCCGACGTCGATGTCGCCGAGCGACTTGATGTTGGCGATGACGTAGCCGACGCTGCCCATGTCCAGCTTCTTCGTCGGAACCATGTGCGGGCTAAAGACGCCCACTTCGGTACACTCGAAGACGTGCTGATGCGCCATCGACATGAACTTCGATCCCGCATGCATCTCGCCGTCGACCACGCGAACGTAGCTCACCACGCCGCGATAGGCGTCGAACTGCGCGTTAAAGACGAGCCCGCGAAGGTGATCGCTATGCCCTTTCGGCGGCGGAATGCGCGCGACGATTGCCTCGAGAATATCTTCGACGCCGACGCCGTTCTTGGCGCTTGCGAGAATGCAATCGCCCTTCTCGATGATGAGCAGTTCTTCGACTTCGCTCATCACGCGATCGGGGTCCGCGGCCGGCAAGTCGATCTTGTTGATCACCGGAATGATCGTCAGATCGTGTTCGACGGCGAGATGATAGTTCGCGAGCGTCTGCGCCTCGATGCCTTGCGCCGCATCGATGATCAGCAGCGCGCCTTCGCAGGCCGCGAGCGATCGCGACACCTCGTACGAAAAATCGACGTGCCCCGGCGTATCGATCAGATTGAGCTGATACACCTCACCATCGCGCGCCGTATAGTTGAGCGTAACGGGATGCATGCGAATCGTGATCCCGCGTTCGCGCTCGAGATCCATCGCGTCGAGCGCCTGGTGCTCCATATCGCGCATCGCAACGGTCTTCGTCATTTCGAGCAGTCGGTCCGAAAGGGTCGTCTTGCCGTGATCGATATGCGCGATAATGCAGAAGTTGCGAACCTTCGTCGCGACCCCCGTTCGATGGTCGGGCTTGGCTATGGTCGTCAAGAGTTAAAAATAACAGGCGTTAAATGCGAGATGCGCGACGAGCGGACGAACGACGAAGTTGATGATCAATATCACGACCAAAAACGACAGATCGAATCCGCCCATCGGGGGAATGATGCGGCGCAGCGGCGTCAGCAGCGGCTCCACGAGCATCGCCAGATACATCGTCCAGCGACCGCGCAGATCGGGCAGCCACGAAACGACCGCGTAGGCGAGCAGGATGAGCGTGTAGATCCAAATGACGGTCGAGAGGCCGTTGTAGAAAGAGCAAAGCAGACCAGCGTTCACGCAGGCCTCTGTTCTATGGAAGCGACGCTAACACTTTCGAGGGCACGCCGTTTAGATACGGGGCCGGGTCGACCGCCTTGCCGTCGAGCATCACCTGGTAATGCAGATGGGGACCGGTCGAAAATCCGGTCGAGCCGACGAGCGCGATGGATTGATTCTTATAGACGCTCTGGCCGACGTGCACGTCGATCTGCGAGAGGTGGGCGTACCACGTGTGATAGCCGTTCCCGTGATCGATATCGACCTTCTTACCGTAGCCGCCGTCCCAGCCGGCGCTCACGACCGTTCCGGCCGCGGCCGCGTGGACCGTATCGCCGTAATTCGCCGCGAGATCGACGCCCGGATGAAATTCGACGTCCGGCGAGGTGCGATAGCAGAAGCATCCGACGATCGGCGCGCCTTCGACCGGATCGATCGATGGGATCGAAGCGATCAACCGCGCCCGCGTGAGACTCTGCAAGTGGCGGATATTCAGCACGTGCATCGTCAAGCGGCGAAGCACGTTCGATTCCTCAACCGTCTGGGCCGAAGCCGCCGAGAGCATCTCAACGTGGCGGGCGACGAGCGAGACCAGCGGACGATTGCCGTGCATGGCCACCCGGCGCCCCCGCGTGCGACGATCGCTCGTCTTGGTCGGCTTGGCTCCAATTAATTGCCGAATCTCTTGATTCTGCTTCTGCACCTTTTGCAATTGGCTGCGGATGCTCGTGGTCTGGTGGTCGATCGTCCGCAGCTGGTCTCCCTGCTTGCTCGTGAGCGTCTGCAGCTGCGCGACCTGCGCGTGCGCTCGAACGATCTGCAAGGCGCCGAAGCCCAGCGAGCCGGCGACGAGGACGGCCAGCACCATCGCCGCCCCAATGATATGGCGCCGCGTCACCTCAAACCGGTGTACGGTCTCGCCTCGTTGCGGAACGACCTTAATAAAATAGCGTTCTTTAATTGCGATCTTCATCGTTTGTCTGCAGCTCCACGGGCTTGAGCGATGGCGCTGAGTTCTTCATCCGAAGCGTGGACGAGCGGCGCGAACTTCTCGACCGCTTTGCCATAGGTTCGCGTATCGGAGCGAGAGTAAAGGCTGCTCAGGACGACGCCGTCGCCCTCTCGATTAAGAAGGGCCAGGGCATAAGACAATTCCGAACTGGTATCATCGTACGCGTCGTACCGGACGAAACCGGTGCGCGAGAGATCCGTTCGGGCCAGCAACTCGAGTTCGCTTGCTCGCCGCTCGAACCTCTCGACTCGTTCGGCCAGGCCGCGGCTCGCCTCTTCTAATGAAGAGAGCCTCCCCGTGCCCGGTACCCCACCGGTCCCCAGCAGTTCGTCGTGGGCGGCGAGGGGAGCTTGGATGCGGCGCATCGCCGGCGCGATAAACGCGACGTGGTATATGGCAAGGGCGATAATCGCCCCCGCGAAAGCGGCTAAGGCCGCGACAAAAGTCGGCTGCATACGTTGTTTAGAGGATCGAAAACCACAACGGAGGTCAGGTGGATCGCGGCACCCGTAAGGGCTCGCTTACCGTTGCTACCTTCCGGTCCTGGCGGGGTTCACGAGGTTACGCCGCGCGAAGCCCAACCTCCGTCATGGCTCTGTGAATGATAGCACGGGGCTCCAAACGCCCCGCAAGCCGCCCTAGTCATACCCCCGGGGGAAACGGGGACCGGCCGTGTATACGTTCAATCACTAGATGATCAACGCTGCGGCTCGGCCCAGGGGGCCGAACGCCACGGATTCGGCGGAGCCGAATCCTGCTGACGGAGGTATTGTGGTTCGTCACTTCTCCCGGTATAGTGCCGGCTTTTTTGTCCTCGCGTTCGCCGCCCAAGCGGCCATCGCGCCCGCGGCGACGGCCGGCCAAACGCCGACTCGCGTCGACTGGAATCTAACGCCGGCGCAGGTTGCCGCAAGCTGCTCGAGCGAGATCGCTACCGCCCAAAAGCGCGTCGACGCGCTGGTGGCCGCCCGCAGCGCGCGCACGTTCTCGTCGGTCGTTCTGCCGCTCGAAAATTTGACCGCCGATCTCAACGACCGCACGATCGCGCAGCAGTTTCTCTTCAACGTCTCGACCAGCAAACCGGTCCGCGACGCCTCGTTGGACTGCAACAACAAAGAAGCCGGATTCTTCGCGAAGATCACGGCCGACCCGCGCCTCTACGCCGCCGTCGCAGCCGCCTCGCGCCGCGGCGAGCGCTCGGTCTACGATCGCAGTCTCACCGCGCTCTGGCTCGACACGCTCAAACGCAGCGGCGCCGGCCTCGCCGGACCGCAGCGTGCCGAGTTCGTAAAACTCAGCGGCCAGCTCACCGATCTTCAGAACCGGTACGCGCAAAATCTCGGTGAGGACGCGACGACGATCGCGATCGATTCGGCGCAGGCCAAGAGCCTGCCGGCCGACTTCGTCGCCGGTCTCAAGAAAACGGCAACCGGCTACACCGTGCCGGTCAACGAGAGCACGGCCGCGCAGTTCATGCAGAACGAAAAAGATCCCGGTGCCCGCAAAGCCTTTCTGATCGCATCGGGCAACCGGGGCGGCACGAAGAATGTAACGCTGCTCGAACAAGCGATCGCCACGCGCGACCGGCTGGCACATCTGCTCGGATATCAAACGTGGGCCGCCTATCAGGTCTCCGACCGCCTCGCCAAAACGCCGAAGCGCATCTTCTCCTTCCTCGATAATCTCGATGCCGCGCTGCTGCCCAAAGCGAAAGACGATATCGCGACGCTGACGGCGCTTAAGGCCAAGGATACGGGCAATCCCGCCGCAACGCTCGATGCGTGGGACACCTCGTATTACGACAACCTCTTGAATAAGACGCAGTACGCGGTCGATAATAATGCGATCCGGCAGTATTTTCCGGTGCAGCACACGATCGACGCCGTGCTCAACGTCTACCACACGCTGCTCGGCGTCACGTTCGTTCAAGTGCACGCACCCGATGCGTGGAACCCGGACGTTCTCGCCTATAACGTGACCGACACCAAGAGCGGCAAGCTGCTTGGAACGACCTATTTCGATCTCTTCCCGCGCCCCGGCAAGTACGATCACTTCGCTAACTTTCCGCTGCTGCCCGCGCGCAAGCTTTCTAACGGACAATTTCGGCCGGGGATCGCCGCGATCGTCGGGAATTGGCCGAAGGCGGCGCCCGGTCATCCGGCGCTCCTGAGCCACGACGACGTCGTGACGTTCTTCCACGAGTTCGGCCACAACATGGCCGCCCTGCTCGGCACGGCGCCGTACGAAACGCTCTCGGGCGGATTCGTGCAAGACTTTGTTGAGGCTCCCTCGCAGATGCTCGAAAACTTCGTTTGGCAGCCTTCGATTCTCAAACAAATCAGCTCGAACGTCGTTACGGGCCAGCCGCTCCCCGATGCGTTGATCGCCTCGATGGTTAAGGCACGGTACGTGGACAACGCGTACTTCACCACGCGGCAGATTCAATACGCGGTCGTGGACATGGATTATCACACGAGCGGGCCGCACGTCGATACGACGGCCGTTTGGGCTAAAGTCGCCCGCGAAACGACGCCGATTCCGATGGTACCGGGGACGATCCCGCAGGCGTCGTTCGGACACCTCATGGGCGGCTACGATGCCGGGTACTACGGATATCTTTTCTCGAAGGTCTACGCGCAAGACATGTTCACCGCGTTTCTGCGCGGCGGCCTCGAGAGTGCCGCGGTCGGCATGCGTTACCGCAAGGATATCCTCGAACCGGCGCGCACCCTCGACCCCGACACCGAGGTAGCGCATTTCCTTGGGCGCCCGATGAACCCCAACGCGTTCTACCGGGATTTCGGCATCACGCAGCCGCCGGCGGCCGCGTCGCATTGATGCGCTCGCTCGGGAGGTTCGCCTCCGCACTCGCAACGCTCGCGCTCTGCGCGGGCGTTGCGGTTGGAGCGCCGGCCCGATTCACGATCGCGAGCGCGACGTTTCGGGACAACGCCTTCATGCCGAAGAGTACCGTCTACGATAAAGGCGGCTGCCGGGGCGGGAATAGATCGCCGGAACTTCACTGGACGGGCGCTCCCAAAGCGACGAAGAGTTTCGCGCTCGTCGCACACGATCCCGATGCGCCGGCGCCGGGCGGCTGGTACCACTGGGTTGCCTACAACATTCCACCCACAACCCGCAACCTCGCGTTCGGCGCGCGCGTCGCGCCCGGCCAACTCGGCACCACGTCGTTCGGCGCAACGGGATACGGCGGCCCGTGCCCTCCGCCGGGAAACGTTCATCACTATCGCTTTACGCTCTACGCTTTGAACGAACCGTCTCTGCGCGGTAGTGCGCTGACCGGTCCGCAAGTCGAGGCCGCGGTGCGCGGACACGTTCTCGCGCAGACGGTGACGATCGGACTCTACAAGCAGTAGCCTGCGGCGATGCAAACGAAGGGTGCTTCGTGAGCGATGTAACGATCAAGGCGCGCGAGAGCGGCCCCTATCTAGTAACCGGCAGTTTCACGTTAATCGATGCCGACGGCAATCCGTACGAGACGGCGAATCCCAAAGGGAACGTCGCGCTCTGCCGCTGCGGCGGTTCGGCGACCAAGCCGTTCTGCGACGGAACGCACGCGAAGATCGGCTTTCAGGCGATGGAGCGGGCCGGCCGCGCGTCGCAAGAGGAGTAGCTGCCATGCCATTCTACGTGCGCGCGGGCGAACTTCCCGCGAAACGGCACATTCAGTTTCGCCGGCCGGATGGCGGTCTTTACGCCGAAGAACTCTTCTCGACCAAGGGCTTCGATAGCGTCTACTCGCTGCTCTATCATCTTCGGCCGCCGACCGCAACGCTCGACGTGCGCGATTGGAACCGGTCCGTACCGCAGTTTCTCCCCAACCAGCCGCTGCGCAATCGGCACGTTAAAACGCAGAAGCTTCACGCGCCCGGCGATGCCGTCGACGCACGCGTTCCGTTGCTCGGCAACGCCGATATCGTCCTCTCGATTGCCGACGTGGACCGTGCGATGGAGTACTTCTATCGCAACGTGGGCGGCGACGAACTGCTCTTCGTGCACCGTGGCGACGGGACGATCGAGACCCCGTTCGGCAACATCGTCTATCGCGCGCACGACTATCTCGTTCTGCCGGCGGGAACGACGTGGAAGCTCGCTCCGACGTCGCCGACTCGCCTGTTAATCTACGAAAGCTCCGGGCAGATCAAGATTCCGCGCAAGTACCGCAACGAGTTCGGGCAAATGGAAGAGCACGCGCCATACTACGAGCGCGATTTCCGGCCCCCTTCCCTGCAGGCGCCGCACGACGAGCGCGGCGAGTTCGAGGTTCGCGTGACCAATGCCGGGCGCGATGCGATCTACACGGTACGGAATCATCCTTGCGACGCGATCGGGTGGGACGGATTCTGTTATCCCTACGCGTTCAACCTCGACGAATTCGCACCGATCACCGGGAAGCTGCACCAGCCGCCGCCGGCGCACGCGACGTTCGAGGCGCCCGGCGCCGCATTCTGCGCCTTCGTGCCGCGCATGTTCGATTATCATCCGCTGGCGATTCCCGTGCCGTACAATCACTCGAGCGTCGACTGCGACGAAGTGCTTTACTACGTAAGCGGCAATTTCATGAGCCGCCGCGGCGTCGAGGAAGGGTCGATCACCCTGCACGCCGCCGGCGCGCCGCACGGCCCGCAGCCCGGCGCCGTCGAGGCGAGCCTCGGCAAAACATCGACCGATGAAATCGCCGTGATGCTCGATACGTTCAAGCCGCTGCAGATCGCGCAACGAGCGCTCGACGTTGAAGATCCGCTCTACTTCCGATCCTGGATCGAAGAACCGGCTACCGCGCCGGCAGAATCATCCCGCTGACCGAGCCGAAGCCGATGCGCCGCGCGTCGGCGCGCTCGCATGCGGCGGCGAGCGTTACGCGATCGCCGTCGTCGAGAAACGTTCGCACTTCGCCGTTGGGTAAGTTCAGCGGCTTGCTGCCGCGCCACGTTAACTCGATGAAACTTCCGTAGCTATCGGGAGTGGGGCCTGAGATCGTGCCCGAGGCGTAGAGGTCGCCGGGCCGCGTCGCCGTGCCGTTCACCGTCGCGTGCGCCAGTTGCTGCGCCATATTCCAGTACATGTACTTAAAGTTCGAGCGCGAGATCGGCGCGGGCGCGTCGCCCTCGCGGCGCATGCGCTCGCTTTCGAGCAGGACGCGCAAGACGATGTCGTAGTTCCAGGCTTGGGCGTTCTGCAGATACGGTAACGGCGCCGGAGTTTGCGCGGGGCCGGCCAGTCGAAACGGTTCGAGCGCGTCGAGCGTAACGATCCACGGCGAAATCGACGTCGCAAACGATTTGCCCAAGAATGGCCCGAGCGGCTGATATTCCCAGGCTTGAATGTCGCGCGCGCTCCAATCGTTGACGATCACCAAACCGAAGATGTGCTCGCGCGCGTCGTCGATCGGGATCGGCGTGCCGAGCGCGTTTCCCGGCCCGGTGATAAAGCCGATTTCGAGTTCGATATCGAGCGATCGCGACGCGCCTAGCGTAGGCGTCTGCACGTCGGGCGGTTTGCGTTGACCGCTCGGGCGCACGACCGGCGTACCGTCGACGACGATCGTACTCGAGCGGCCATGGTATCCGATCGGGATCCAGCGCCAATTCGGCATCAGCGGATCGCCGTCGGGGCGAAAAATTTTGCCGAGATTGGTCGCATGCTCGAGCGAGGAGTAAAAGTCGACGTAGTCTCCGACGGCGACGGGCAGGCGCATCGCCGCATCCCGCCGCGCGACCAAGAGCCGGTCGACGTTGTGTCGCTGCAGTTGCGTCGCATCCGCGCGCAACAGCTCGATCAAGCGCGCGCGCAAGGCCGCCCACGCCGGCCGTCCGGCGCCGGCCAGTGCGTTGAGCGTCGGCGCCGTCAGCAGATCGCGCGCGGCCGCGCCGTCGAGGAGGCCGGCGTTCGCGCACGCGTGCAGGTCGAGAATGCGATCGCCGATCGCCACGCCGACGTGCGGCGCGCCCTCGCGGTTGAAGACGCCGTAGGGCAGATTCTGGATCGGAAAGTCGGAGTCGGAGGCGACGTCGATCCACGACGTCAGCGTTTGGTCGATCGTATCGATGACGCTATCCTTCGAGCATGCCGAGCGCGATGAGATCGCCGATCGGCTCGCTCAAGCTGCAGCTGCCGTAACTCACGAACGACTCGCGACGCGCTAGCTCGATCTGCGAGAGCGCGGCGCTCCGGCCGTCAACGCGCAAGCCGGCGCCGTCGATCCCAAACGCCGCCGGATCGTCTTCTTCGAGAATCGCCGTCAGGTCCGCCGTATCGGCTCCGTCTCGGGCGAAGACCGCGGCGCCGAGAAGATTGAGAAACCCGTGCATGACGAACCCGCTCGCGTCGTTGGAGTGGCGCACGGGGTGATGCAGTCCGGCCGTCGCTTTGAACGCCACACGTTCGGCATGGGCCGCATGGACGAACGCCGCCAGCTCCGCCGGCGCTGGAACGGCATCGGCAGTGATGCCGCCGCATCGCACCTTCGCGCGCAGCCGGTGTCGCGCGAACGCGAAAAGCGCGCCGGAGAGCAACTCCGCGAATCGCTCGTTGCGTGGAATCTCGAGATAGACGGGCAGGTCGCGCAAGGCGGCGCCTTCGAGGAGCATGGCAAACTGTCCGACCGGGGCATCGTACGTCTCGCGGCGCGTGACCAGCGGCGGAAGCGGCACTTCGAGCGCTTCGATCGCGATGCGCCCATCGCGGCGCAGCGCGGCGATGCCGGCGAGCGCCGCCCGCGCGCTCGCCAGCCACGCCCGCGGTTCCGGTTCGGCATCGACGATGACGCTCGCCGGCAGGGCCGCCTCGCCGGGCTGCGTTTGGTCGAGCGCCGCGAGCAGTTCGCCCATGCGGCTGGCGGGCACGATGAAGCGCCCGATCGTCCACGCGTGCGGCGCGCGGCGCGCCTCGGCGTACTCGCGCAGCGCCTCGGTCATGGCGAGTTTCGCCGGTGGAAAGAGTCCGGCGTAGTCGATCAAGGCCGAAAACGCCGCCGTGGCGGCTGGGAGTTGCCCCGAGGAAGTGGTCATACGGAGGAGAGTTCGCAGGTGGTGCGCCAAGTGCATCCCGCTATGACAACGATGAGTTCGCCGAAGACCAACCCGCTGGCCCAGATCGATTGGGACTACCTCGAGTTCTACGTCGGCAACGCCAAACAGGCCGCGCACTATTACTGTTCGGCGTTCGGCTTCGACCGGGTCGCCTACGCGGGCCCCGAGACCGGCGTTCAAGACCGCGCCTCCTACGTTTTGGTTCAAAATAAGCTGCGCTTCGCGCTGACCTCGAGTTTGCGTCCGGACGACGCCATCGCGAAACACGTGGCGCTTCACGGCGACGGTGTTAAGGATGTCGCCATTCTCGTGAAGGATGCGCGCGCCGCGTTCGACCAGGCGATCGCCGGCGGCGCCAAAGCGGTACTCGAGCCAACGGTGTCATCGGACGCGAACGGGCGAATCGTCAAAGCAACGATCGCCACCTATGGCGAAACGGTGCATAGCTTCATCCAGCGCGATGGCTACCGCGGGATATTCATGCCGGGGTTCGTGGCGCAGCACGGGACGGTTGCGTTCGCGCAGAAGCCCGGTCTGCAGTTCATCGATCATTGCGTCGGAAACGTCGGCTGGGGAGAGATGGACCCCTGGGGCGACTTCTACGCGAAGGTCTTCGGCTTTTCGCAGCTCGTCTCGTTCGACGATAAGGACATCTCGACCGAGTACACGGCGCTGCGTTCGAAAGTCATGACCGACGCCGAACACCGCGTGAAGTTCCCGATCAACGAACCCGCGCAAGGCAAGAAGAAATCCCAGATCGAGGAGTATCTGGACTTCTATCGCGGCGCGGGCGTGCAACACGTCGCGATCCGCACCGACGATATCATCGCGACGATTCGAGCGCTCAAGACCAACGGGGTCGAGTTCCTCGACACGCCCGATAGTTATTACGACGATCTCGAAGCGCGCGTCGGTCACATCGACGAGGCGATGCAGATGCTGCGCGAGTTACGCATCCTCGTCGATCGCGACGACCTCGGCTACATGCTGCAGATCTTCACCAAACCGCTGCAGGATCGTCCGACGGTATTTTTCGAGATCATCCAACGCAAGGGCAGTCTGAGCTTCGGAAAGGGCAACTTCAAAGCGCTCTTCGTCTCGATCGAGAAAGAACAGGAAAAGCGCGGGACGCTCTAAACGCACATGACCATCGCGACCGTCGACGCCGTCATGCTCGAGACGCGCGCAGGGGCACTTGCGAAGCGTTCGATCAAAACCAGCACCAAAGTTGCCGGCATTCGTCTGGCGATCGGATGCATGGATCTCACCACGCTCGAAGGCAAAGATTCCGAAGGCCGCGTTCGATCGCTCTGCGCGAAGGCGATCGCGCCGGCGCCGCATCTGCCCGACGTTCCGAGCGTCGCGGCGGTCTGCGTCTATCCGAGCCTAGTCGCGGTTGCGAAGGACGCGTTACGCGGCAGCACGGTGAAGGTCGCGTCGGTCGCGACCGCATTTCCAAGCGGCCTCTCGTCGCTTGAGGTGCGCCTCGCCGACACGCAAGCCGCGATCGCATCCGGCGCCGACGAGATCGACATGGTGATCGACCGCGGCGCGTTTCTTTCGGGCAAAGAACGGCAGGTCTACGACGAGATCGTCGCCGTCAAACGCGTTTGCGGCACGATCCATCTCAAGGTCATCCTCGAAACGGGCGAACTCGTCAGTTACGACAACGTGCGCCGCGCGAGCGACCTCGCACTCGAAGCCGGCGCCGATGTGATTAAAACCTCCACCGGCAAGGCCGGAACCAGCGCCACGTTTCCGGTCGCCGTCGTCATGTGCGAGGCGATTCGGGACTACGCGCGCCGCACGGGCCGTCGCGCGGGACTCAAGGTTGCCGGCGGCGTCCGCACGACGAAACAAGCGATGACGTATCTGGTCGTCGTCAAAGAGACGCTCGGCGCGGCGTGGTTGACGCCCGATCTCTTTCGCATCGGCGCGAGTTCGCTGCTCGACGATTTGCTCATGCAGTACGAGAAAGAACAGACCGGAAGCTACGCCGGCCCCGATTACTTCCCGAAGGACTAAACGATGGCGATCTTCGATTACGCGCCGGCGCCGGAAACGACCGCCGTCGCGATCCGCGAACGGTACGGGCTCTTCATCAACGGTCAGTGGAGCGCGCCCGCGAGCGGGCGCTACTTCGCGACGATCGATCCGTCCAACGAAGCGCATCTGGCCGAGATCGCCTACGGCGACGCCGCCGACGTAGATCGCGCGGTTCGCGCGGCGCGTAAAGCCTATGACAAGTACTGGCGCAAGTTGCGTCCGGCCGATCGCGCCAAGTACATCTATCGCATCGCGCGCGCCATTACGGAGCGTTCGCGCGAACTCGCGGTGCTCGAAACGATGGACGGCGGCAAGCCGATCAAAGAGTCGCGCGACTTCGACGTGCCGCTCGCGGCGGCGCACTTCTTCTACTACGCGGGCTGGGCCGATAAGCTCGAGTGGGCGATGCGGGCCGGCGAGATTCCGCGTCCGATCGGCGTCGCCGGGCAGATCGTGCCTTGGAACTTTCCGCTGCTGATGGCCGCCTGGAAGATCGCGCCCGCCCTCGCATGCGGAAATACGGTCGTCCTCAAGCCGGCCGAAACGACGCCGCTGACCGCGCTCGCACTCGCGGCGATCGTGCGCGAGTGCGATTTACCGCCCGGCGTCGTCAACGTGGTAACCGGCGACGGCGCCACCGGTGCGGCGCTCGTCGATCATCCCGATATCGATAAGATCGCGTTTACGGGATCGACCGACGTCGGCAAGGCGATCGCGCGTTCGGTCGCGGGCACCGCAAAACGTCTCACGCTCGAACTCGGCGGTAAAGCCGCGCACATCGTGTTTGCCGACGCGCCGATGGATCAGGCCATCGAAGGCGTGGTCAACGGGATCTACTTTAATCAGGGGCACGTCTGCTGCGCCGGTTCGCGTCTGCTCGTGCAAGAGAGCGCACACGACGAAATCGTCGTGCGTCTCACCGAACGCCTCGAGACGCTGCGGCTCGGCAATCCGCTCGATAAAAACACTGACATCGGCGCGATCAATTCGAAGATCCAGCTCGAACGTATAAACGAACTGGTGCGCAGCGGCGTCGAAGCGGGCGCCACGCTCGTGCAGCAGTCGTGCACGATACCCGAGCGCGGATATTATTTCCCCGCCTCGTTTTTCACCAACGTGTCGCAATCGCACCGCATCGCGCGCGAGGAGATCTTCGGGCCCGTTCTTTCGATCATCACCTTCCGAACGCCCGAGGAGGCGATCGAAAAAGCCAACAACACGCCGTACGGACTCTCGGCCGGTATCTGGACCGACAAAGGGAGCAAAAACATGTTCGTCGCGCAACACTTGCGGGCGGGTGTGGTATGGTGTAACACCTTCAACCAGTTCGACCCGTCGTCGCCCTTCGGCGGCTACCGCGAGTCGGGATTCGGCCGCGAGGGCGGCGTTCACGGATTGGCTGAATATTTAGGGTAAGGTGAGGAACATGCAGACCCTGGCACCGGCAACCCCGGCTCTCGATCGCCCGCTTCTTGCCGACTGGTACCGGCGCAATCGCGCCCGGTCCGCGCAGATCTTCGCGCTGATCGATCCGGCCGCATACTACGCCCGTCCGATTCCGCTGCGGCACCCGTTCGCGTTTTACGAAGGCCATATCCCGGCATTTAGCTTCCTCACGTTTAACGAACGCGCGCTCGGCGAGGCGCCGGTCGATCCGCTCCTCGAGAAGCTCTTCGAACGCGGCATCGATCCCGGCTCGCTGACCGATGCGAACCGCCACGAACGGCGCGATTGGCCGCAGAAGGCCGCAATCGAAGCCTTCGGCCGCGCCTGCGACGATCGCGTTCTCGAGGCGATCGAAACGGCGGTGCTGCACGACGATCGCGCGCCGCGCCTGGCGCGCGGACAAGCCATCTACACCGCACTCGAGCACGAGCCGATGCATCACGAAACGCTGCTCTACATCATCCATCGGCTCGGCCCCGATCTCAAGGGACGCATCGCGCAAGATCATCACGATCCCGCGCCGCCGCGAAACGACCTCGTCGCGATTGCCGGCGGAACGGCGACGCTCGGTGCGGACCCGGGAAGCATTCCGTTCGGGTGGGATAACGAGTTCGGCCGGCACGAAGTCCGCGTTCCCGCGTTCGGGATCGAGCGGTATCCGGTGACGAACGCGGACTATCTGGAATTCGTACGCGCCGGCGGGCCGCCGCCGCCGTTCTGGATCGAACGCGACGGCGATTGGTATCTGCTCGGCGTCTTCGAAACGCTGCCGTTGCCGCGGTCCTGGCCGGTGTACGCGACGCACGATCAGGCGCAGGCCTACGCCGCTTGGAAAGGCTCGCGCTTGCCGTCGGAGGCCGAATACCACCGCGCGGCCTTCGGAACGCCGAGCGGAGCGGAGCGTCCGTTTCCGTGGGGTGACGAAACTCCAACGGCCGAGCGCGGGAACTTCGATTTCAATCGGTTCGACCCCGAACCCGTCGACGCGAATCCGGCCGGAGCGAGTGCCTGGGACGTGCACGATCTCATCGGCAACGGCTGGGAGTGGACGAGCACGGTCTTCGCACCGTTCCCGGGATTCGAACCGATGGCTTCGTATCCGCAATACAGCGCCGACTTCTTCGACGGGCGCCACTACGTGATGAAGGGCGCATCGCCCGTTACGGCACGCGAACTCGTGCGGCGGAGCTTCCGCAACTGGTTCTACGCCGACTATCCGTACATGTACGCGAAGTTTCGCCTCGTGAGCGCGTAGCGGTTTGCGCGCGCTCCGGGCCGCAGTGCTTCTGCTCTTTCTCGCCGCGTGTTCGCGCACCGGAAACGGCACGCCGATCGGCACGCGCCATCCGTGGACCCAGCCCGAAGTTCTGCGCGTCGACGATTGGGCCAATCCCAACTCGCTCAACCCGCTGCTCGCAAGCAACACCTCGGATAATTTTCTCGCGGGCCTCGCATTCGATCTGCTCGTTACGGTCGACGATAAGGGCAACGACGTCCCCGATCTTGCGGCCACGGTACCCACGTTAGCCAACGGCGGCATCGCCAAGGACGGGCGTACGGTGACCTATCATTTGCGCAAGAACGTGAAGTGGCAAGACGGCGTGCCGTTTACGGCCAAGGACGTGAAGTTCTCGTGGCAAGCGGTCATGAACCCCAATAACAACGTGGTCGAGCGACGCGGCTACGACGTGGTCTCCTCGGTCGATACGCCGGACCCGTACACCGTGATATTTCATTTGAAAGAAGCGTTCGCGCCGTTCGTCGACACGGTCTTCGGCGAGAGCGACGACCCGTTTCGCGTCGTTCCCGAACACATTCTGGCCAAGTATCCGAACATCAATCGCGCGCCGTTTAACGCTCTGCCGATCGGTACCGGACCGTTTAAAGTCGTGAAGTGGGTGCACGGCGATCACGTGGAGTTCGTCGCGAACGACGACTACTTCAAAGGGAAGCCAAAACTGCGGCGCATCGTCGTACGGTTCGTGACCGACGACAACACGCGCGAGGCCAGTTTGCGCTCGCATTCCGCCGACTTGCTCAACGACATCTCATTTCCGATCGTGCGCGATTTGCGATCGGCGGCAAACGTCCGGGTGCTTCTGCCGGGCTCGCCCGCCTACGAGTCGATCGATCTCAACCTCAAACGGCCTCCGCTCGACGACGTGCGCGTGCGCCGCGCGCTGGCCTACGGTATCGACGCGGCCTCGATCACGCGCGACAATACGTACGGCGCGGCGGATCTCGCCACCGAAGACATCGCCAAGAGTTCCTGGGCCTACGACCCCAACGTAACCATCTACGCCTACGATTCGGCGAAGGCCGCGCAGCTTCTCGAAGCGGCCGGCTGGAAGACGGGTGCCGACGGTATCCGGAGCAAGAACGGCAAGCGGCTCGAACTGCAGCTGGTCTACGGTCAGGGAAATCCCACCTCGCAGGTCATCGGTGCCGAGGTGCAATCGGAGCTGCGCCGCATCGGCGTCGATCTTTCAATCAAGAGCTATAACTACACGCTCTTGTATGCGACCCAGCAGCTGGGCGGCATTTTGCTCGGCGGCAAATACGATCTCGGGCTCTATGCCTGGATAGCCGGAATCGATCCCGACGACTCGCAGCAATTCATGTGCGCGTACGTGCCGCCCAACGGCAACAACATCGCGAATTACTGCAACAAACAATTCGACGCCGCCGAGAACGTCGCGCTGCACAGCTTCGACCGAAACGTCCGCAAGGCAGCCTACGCGAAAACGCAAGCGCTGCTCGCGCAAGACGTCCCCGTCCTCTTCCTCTACTATCCCAAGCGCCGGTACGCGATGAACCCCGATCTCCAAAACTTCGCGCCCAACGGCGTAAGCGAAGACTGGAACGCCTGGCAATGGTCGATCTAGGGCACCTCTCATGGTGGGCGCTTGTCATGGTGAAGTCGTCGAACCACGTTGTCTGGAGAGGCTCGGCGTGGGGGGCGGCTGAATTGCTTCGGTCGGCTCCCTGCTAAAGACGCTCGAAGGAGAGATCACGGTGACCACGACCCTTACGGCCAAAAAAGTGCCGATTACCGTTGCCCACGGCGACGGCATCGGGCCCGAAATCATGGATGCCACGCTGCGTATCGTAAATGCGGCGGGCGCGCAGCTCGATATCGAGACCATCGAAATCGGCGAAGGCGTTTACAATCGTGGATTGAGCAACGGCATCGAGCCCAGCTCCTGGGACTCTCTGCGCCGCACCAGGGTCTTTCTCAAGGCACCAATTACGACGCCGCAAGGCGGCGGGTTCAAATCGCTCAACGTTACCGTGCGCAAGACGCTCGGCATGTATGCGAACGTTCGGCCCTGCGCCTCGCTCGCACCGTACGTTGCGACCAAACACCCCAAGATGGATCTGGTGATCGTTCGCGAGAACGAGGAAGACGTCTACGGCGGTATCGAGCACCGCCAAACCAACGCCGTCACCCAGTGCTTGAAACTCATCTCGCGTCCGGGCAGCGAACGCATCGTTCGTTACGCCTTCGAGTACGCGAAAGCGAACAAGCGCAAAAAAGTGACGTGCTTTACCAAAGACAACATCATGAAGATCACCGACGGGTTGTTCCACAAGGTCTTCGACGAAATTGCCAAAGAGTATCCCGAGATCGAAAACGAGCACTGGATCGTCGACATCGGCGCGGCCAAGATGGCCGATACGCCCGAGGCCTTCGACGTGCTCGTGATGCCGAATCTTTACGGCGACGTTCTCTCCGACGTGGCGGCGCAGATCACCGGCTCGGTCGGCCTCGCCGGATCGGCCAACATCGGCGATCACTGTTCGATGTTCGAGGCGATTCACGGCTCGGCGCCGCGGCGCGCGGGCCAGAACATGGCCAATCCGTCGGGCTTGCTGCACGGCGCGTTCCTAATGCTCTCCCACATCGGTCAGGGTGAGATTGCGGAGCGCGCGCACAACGCATGGCTGCGCACCATCGAAGACGGCGTCCACACCTACGACATTTACAAAGAGGGCACGAGCAAGCAAAAAGTCGGCACGCGCGAGTTTGCCGATGCCGTCATCGAACGACTCGGCCAAAAACCGCAACAGCTCAAGGCAGCGGTGTACGCGAAGGACGCCAATCTCGATCTGGCGATTCGCGCCGCGGGAGCGGTTCCCAAGAAAGCGCACGTGGGCGTCGATATCTTTATCGATCAGCCGGACGGCGTACCCGACGAAATCGCCGCTACACTGCAACGCCTCGGCGTCGCCGGCACGAAACTCACCGTGATAAGTAATCGCGGCACGAAGGTTTGGCCCGACGGCAATCCCGACACGTTCTGGAGCGATCACTGGAGTTGCCGTTTCGAGGCCGACGGCGCCCCGTTTACGCCGGCACACGTGGTGCGATTGCTCGACGCGATGGCGAAGGCCGGGTTCGACGTCGTGAAGACCGAGGGACTCTACACCTTCGACGGCGAGCGCGGTTTCTCGCTCGCGCAGGGGCAGTAGCGCCGCGCTCTAGAGATGCGAGGAATCGTTAAGGGTGAGCAGCGCAGCGCCGGTTCGATCCACCATCACGCGCGTGATGCTCGCCGGCACGAAGCGAACGTCGATGGCGCCGGCACCGAAGAGCACGTGCAGCGCCGCGTGTAACGGACCCGCGTGGGCGACGACGAGCGCGTGTTCGTGTTCGCCTCCGCGCAGCGTATCGAGTGCGTCGCGCACGCGCTGCGTCACCGCTTCGAACGATTCGCCGCCGTCGGGCGCGTAGGAACGCGGTGCCGTAGCGTCGCCGGCCGCCAACGCCGGATACCGCTCGACGATCTCGCTCCACGTCAAGCCTTCCCACCGGCCGAAAGCAAACTCGCGCCACCGAGGGTCGCGCGCCACGTCCACGCCGTGCGGACGCGCGATTGCCAGCGCCGTTTCGTAGGCGCGACTCAAGTCGCTTGCGACCGCGTAGTCGAATCGCTCGCCGCGCAGCGCATCCGCGAGGGCCAGCGCTTGCGCGCGGCCCTCGTGACTGAGCGGAACGTCGCTTTGGCCTTGAAAGCGCCCGTCGCGGTTCCAGTCGGTCGCCCCGTGCCGAACGAAGGTGAGTCTAATGCTTGCTCCCGGCCTCCGTGCCGTGCGCCTCGAGCAGATCGGTCATATCGCTCGCGTGCTCTTCTTCCATCGCGAGAATGCCCTCCATCATACGGCGCGTGGTCGTATCGTTGTCACCGAAATACCGGATAATCTCGCGATACGATTCGATGGCGATGCGTTCGGCGACCAGATTCTCTTTGATCATGTCGATCAGATTATCGCCTTCGATATATTGCGAATGACTGCGCGTCGCAAGTCCCTGCGGGTTGAGGTCGGGCGCCCCGCCGAGTTGCGTGATCCGCTCGGCGATGAGGTCGGCGTGCGCCTGCTCTTCGTTTGCGTGCTGGAGAAATTCGGCCGCCACCGCTTCTTTGTGAATGCCCTGCGCCATGTAGTAGTGACGCTTGTAGCGCAGCACGCAGACGATCTCCGTAGCCAGCGCCGAATTGAGAATATCGACCGCCTTCTTCACGTCGCCCTTGTAGTCGCTCGTGACGGCGCCTTTCATCATATCTTTGCGTGCGCGCGCGCGCAGCGACTTCACGTCGGATAAAAACGGGGTTGCTTTAGCCACCATGCCTCCGGTTAAACGAGTAGATTGGCTAGAGGTATACCCACTTCACAGCGCTTGCCCGGGCAGATCGGCCGTGCAGCCGGCCAGGTGGCCGTCCACGCACTCGCGCAACAGTTCCCAGCGCTCGCCCTCGACGCGAAACTCGGCGTAGCCCGCGTTGACGACGCGCGGCTGCCAGAGCTGCGCGGCGCCGCGCCCGGTGGAGTCGAGGATGGCCAGCCGCACGACGACATCGTGGGTAACGATCAGCGCGTCGCGGCCCGCATCGAAGCGCGCCGCGAATCGCCGCCAGCGCTCCAACACCTCGAGCACGGTCTCCCCGAATTCGAAGGCGACGAGCTCGGGGCGCTCGCGCCAGAGGTGGTAGCGCTCGGGGTCGTTTTCGGCGATTTCCTCGCGATAACGGCCCTCCCAGGTGCCATGCGCGATCTCGATCGCGGCCGCATCGAGCTCGGGGGTCACGCCGAGCAACTCCGCCAACGGGCGCGCCGTGAGGACCGCGCGCTGCAGCGGGCTCGTGACGATTCGCTCGATTCCCGCGTCGTGGAGCGCGGCCGCGAGCGACTGCGACTGGACGCGACCCAGCGGCGAAAGATCGGCATCGCGCCGGCCCTGGTAGCGGCCCAAGCGGTTCCAGGTCGATTCCCCATGGCGAGCGACGCGAACGATTGCCACCGCTACACCACGATGCTTACGACGCGGCGCATTCCGGCGATCGCGCCGATCGCATCGAGCGTCTCGCGATCTAACGGCCGGTCGACTCCGAGCGTCATGAGCGCATCGCCGCCGCGCGCGCTGCGGCCCACTTGCATCGTCGAGATATTGACGTTCGCGTCGCCGAGGATCATGCCGACGCGCCCAACGACACCGGGCACGTCGCGATGGCGAGTCACGATGAGCACGCCCTCCAGGATCGCATCCACGTCGTACCCGTCGATCTCGACGATGCGCGGGCCGTTGTGAAGGGCGGTGCCGATCAGACGATGCGGACCCGATGCGACGGCGAGCGACGCCGCATAGGGCTCGCGCGCCTCGTCGGCGACGACGTCGAGCACGAGTCCGATCTCGGCGGCGATGGATTCGGCGTTGACGATGGAAACGCGCCGCTCGGTCGTCGTTTGCAAGAGCCCCGAGAGCAGCGCGGCGCGCAGCGGTGCCGGGTCGCTCTGCGCGAGATCGCCGCAAGCGACGAGCGTGACCGGACGCTGCAGCGATCCGTCGACGAGTTGCGGGAGTACGACTCCCAGACGATAGGCGATATCGACGTAGCGACGCACCTGTTGCGCGTCGGCGCCGCTCGGCGCGGGAGCGTTGACGGCGCCCTGCGGGGGCCGACCGGTCAGCACGTCGGCCACGTCGGTTGCGAGTTCCACGGCGATGCGCCGCAACGCTTCGTGCGTCGAACCGCCCAAGTGCGGCGTCGCGATGACGCGCGGATGACGGTGCAAGCGCGAACCCGGCGAATCGGCCGCGGGCGGTTCGTGTGCGACAACGTCGAGCGCCGCCCCCGCGATCGTGCCGGCGTCGAGCGCGGCGAGCAGCGCCCGTTCGTCGACGACGCCGCCGCGCGCGCAGTTAACGAGAATCGCGTGGGGACGCATCCGCGCGAGCCGTGCGGCATTCACGAGCGCTTTGGTCTGCTCGGTCAACGGAACGTGCAGCGTTACGATATCGGCGCGAGCGAAAAGCGCGTCGAGATCGACGAGCTCGGCGTCGTGCGCTTGCGCGCGCGCCGAACCGATATACGGATCGCACGCGAGAACCGTCATTCCGAACGCGCGCGCGCGTACGGCCACGCCCGCGCCGATGCGCCCCAGACCGACGATGCCGAGCGTCTTACCGCACAGTTCGTTGCCCACGAATTGCGCGCGTTCCCAACGGCCGGCGCGCAGCGTCGCCGTCGCGTCGGGGATGTGGCGCACGGCCGCCAGCATCATCGCGAAGGTTAGTTCGGTTGCGGCGATCGTGTTGGCCGACGGGGTGTTGACGACGACGATGCCCGCCTCGGTCGCCGCATCCACGTCGATCGCGTCGACGCCGACGCCCGCGCGCGCCACCACGCGCAGGCCGGGCCCCGCCGACAACAGCGCGCGGTCCACCCGCGTCTCCGAACGCACGATGAGAGCTTGAGCGTGCGCCAGCGCGGCGACGAGTTCGTCCCGCGAAACGCCGACGCACGAATGCACGTCGATCCCGCGTGCGCGCAGTACGTCTTGGCCTTCGGCCGCGAACGATTCGGCAATGACGCAGCGCGGATTCATTCGCCTATGGTTGCGGAGCGAGGTCGCCGGCGCCTTCGCGTCGTAGGCCATGTAGCGTGTCGAAGGAAGACCGGGATCGCCTCGCGGTCCGCAAGATGTACAAGCTCTACATTAACGGCGCATTCGTTCGCTCGGAATCCGCGCGCAGCGAACCGGTTTGGGATGGCAAAGCGTTTGGCGCGAACATCGCACGAGCCTCGCGCAAGGACGTTCGCGACGCGGTCGTTGCGGCGCGCGGAGCGCAGCCGAAATGGTGGGCGACCGCCCCGAGCACGCGGGGGCTTATTCTGTATCGCCTCGCCGAGATGATGGAGGCGCGCCGCGACGAACTCGTCGAGCGCGTGCGCGAAGGCAGCGGGGCCGCCGCCGATGCGCAAGCCGAAGTAGCCGCCGCGATCGATCGCACGATCTGGTACGCGGGCTGGACCGATAAATACGGCGCCCTGCTCTCCACGCGCAACCCGGTAGCCGGGCCGCACTTCAACTTCTCCACCCCCGAGCCGACCGGCGTCGTCGCGATTCTCGCGCCCGACGAACCCGCGCTGCTCGGCCTGGTCACGATGCTGCTTCCCGCCTTAGTGGCGGGTAATTCGGTCGTGCTCGTTGCATCGCAGCGCGACCCGCGCACCGCGATCGTCTTCGCCGAAACGCTCGCGACGTGCGACGTTCCGGCCGGCGTCGTCAACATTCTCACCGGACATCGCAGCGAACTGGGTCCGGTCCTCGCCAAACACATGGACGTCAACGCACTCGGATTCGTAGACGGCGACCCGGCATGTACGAAAATGCTGCAAACGCACGCGGCGGATAACGTCAAACGCACGCACGTGGTGCGCGGGCGCGACGATTGGTTCGCACCCGACGCGCAGAGTTTGGACGAGATCGCAGCCTATACGGAGATCAAAACGATCTGGCATCCGGCAGGTATGTAATTGGACGATTCGGCCGCACGCGACGAGATCGTTCGGTACGGTCGCGCACTCTGGGACCGGCGGCTCGTAACCGGAACGAGCGGTAACATCAGCGTGCGCTTGGATGACGGCGACATCCTCGTAACACCGGCCGGCACGTCGCTCGGCAGCCTGCTCTGCGAGCATATCGTTCGCACCGATCGAACCGGCGTCGTGCGCGATCGGGGCCGGCATCCAACGAGCGAGCTGCCGCTGCACCTGGCCGCCTACGGCGCGCGCGCCGACGTCGCCGCGGTCGTGCATTCGCACCCGACGTTTTGCGTGGTTTGGTCGAAGCTCGAGACGACGCTCCCCCGCGATACGGTGGGAGCGAGCGAGACGCTGGGCGAGGTGGCCTGCACCCCCTACCGGGCGCCGGGATCGCAGGAACTCGCCGAAATCACCGCCGTAGAATTCGCGCGCGGTATCGACTCGGTCATCATGGCCCGCCACGGACTTTCGACGGTCGGAGCGTGTCTCGAAGACGCCTTTATGCGCAGCGACCTGGCCGAAGAGGCCGCGCGCATCGCCTATTTCTGCAGGCTTGCCCTCGGCGAAACCGCAAGTAGGAGCCCACGGTGAGTTATCGTTTGCTGCCGATGCACCAGCGTTTAGCCAACGCGCTGAACTACGGCGAGTTTCAGCTCTTCTATCAGCCGGTTGTCTTGCTTACGACCGGTGAGATTGTGGGCGTCGAAGCGCTCTGCCGCTGGCCGCAACGCGATCAGACGTACGTGACGCCCGAAACGTTCATCGCGCAGGCCGAGACCTCGGGCTTCATCGTGCAATTGGGCGATTGGGTGCTGCGCACGGCCTCCGAACAAGTACGAACGTGGCAAAAACTCTTTAACCGGCGCCTGCGCCTGGCCGTGAATCTTTCGGGACGGCAATTCTTGCACTTCAATCTCGTAAAGCAGATCGAAGAAGCGCTGCGCAACGCCGGCCTAGATCCTACCGACTTAGATTTCGAGATCACCGAGACCGTCGCGATGCACAACGCCGAAGAATCGATCGGCGTCATGCGGCAACTCAAGTCGCTCGGAATCGGCATCTCGCTCGACGATTTCGGAACCGGCTACTCGTCGCTGAGTTACCTCAAACGCTTTCCGATCGACGTACTCAAAATCGACAAGTCGTTCGTGCGCGATATTCCCGAAGATGCCAACGATCTCGCGATCGTCACCGCGATCATCGCGATGTCGCACGCGCTGGGCCTCAAAGTGATCGCTGAAGGCGTAGAAACGCAGCCCCAAGGCGACTTCCTGCGCGACTGCGGCTGCGAATACGCCCAAGGCTTCTACTTCAGCCGCCCCGTCCCAGCCCCCGAACTAGAAGCCCTCCTAGCCAAAACCACCCTAACCCCAACCCCAAACGG